>JANYAB010000370.1 GCA_025355225.1 Bacteroidota bacterium | reverse complement strand
TCCTTAGGTCCATCGGGGCAGCCGTTGCCTGAAAGCAGCAGGAAGTTTTTTGAGCCGCGCTTCGGGCATGATTTTTCAAATGTGCGGATACATAATGATTTGGTTGCCGCAAAATCAGCGCAATCCATTAATGCACTGGCTTATACAACCGGTAACAATATAATTTTTAATAATGGGCAGTTTTCGCCTGATAGTGATAGTGGGAAAAGGTTGATGGCGCATGAGTTAACACATGTGGTACAGCAGGGAGGGAACGTTCAACCAAAAAAAATTCAACGGGCATCACAGGGAAAGTCTGCAAGGTGTACTGATCCATTAATTATTCCGGATACGAATGCAAGCATAGATGGCCCGATAGATGTAATTACTGCGGCAGAAACGAGAGCGATCGAGATAATGGATGATGCGATCTCCCAGTTGGATTTTACAAGGCAGCAAATAATTGGGGGCGCACCTGTCGGGTGGCCAACGGTAGGGGATAGCCTGGGGCAGGCAATTCGTTTACTGGCTGGTGACCCGGACAGTGACAACTTTTGGAAAAGAACGGGTTCTAGAACAGCTGATCTTATCTTACGAAGATTAAGGGCGATAAGGGGAATAATTGCTTCTGGTAATATGTTTTATGTGTGCCTGGGCAGTGCGTCCGGTAGTATCGGAGTTTGCGCAGGTACGATCTGCGGCGCTGATGGCAGGTCAGCTATAGCGCGCAGTTGTGCAGGTGCTTTTCAAACTCACTTTTGCAACGCATTTTGGGAACAAGGCAGCGAAGATCAAGCCGCAACTATAATTCATGAGATCTCACATAATTTCGCTGCCTTTATTCAGGATAGCGGCAGGGAAGGGAATGCCGAATGTTATGTAAGATTTGTACAGGTAGCAGTTGGAATTGATCCATCTATCCAACGCCCTGATCTTTGTCCTGATCCTTAAATAAAAGAGATCAGATACACAAGCCGGTTGGGGCGTGCGAAATAATAAATCTGGTAAGTAAGTTACAGAACTAAAGTACTAATGAGTTTACAATCAATTCAAATAAGTAATGAATCGAAATTTGCGGGCACTAAGACCGGAAGTAAGGAGACTTTTTTTCAGCCCAAACTCACTATCAACCAAACCAACGATGTTTATGAACAAGAGGCAGATGCGATGGCTGATAAAGTAATGCGAATGCCCCTCCCTTTTTTTAATGACACTGCATTTTTTAAACCGGCTATCAGTAGTGTGCAGCGCAAGTGCCATGATTGTGAGGAGGAGGATAAAATGTTGCATCGCAAAGAAAACTCAGGCAATGAAGTGCGGGGTAGTAACCACCTGGATGGCTATGTCTCTTCTTTAAGTTCATCAGGGCGGCCGTTGTCTGACAGCAGCCGAAAGTTCTTTGAAGCACGTTTTGGGCATGACTTTTCGGATGTGCGGATACATACTGATTCGGTAGCTGCAAAATCAGCGCAATCTATTAATGCATTGGCTTATACCACTGGTAATAATATCATTTTTAATAACGGGCAGTTTTCACCTGACAGCGATAACGGGAAAAGACTAATGGCGCACGAGTTGACGCATGTGGTGCAGCAGAGTGATAAAAGTTCGAAAATTCAAAAACAATCTGATAATGCAGATCCCACAAAAGTCTTTATTTGTTCAAAAGATTTAGATAGAGCACCTTTGGGCAAACATGCTTTTTTTAGAACAGATCGCCCGGAAAGAGGCAATACCACTTATAGTCTGCAACCGGTCAATCAGCATTTATTAGATCCGAATGATTTGGACAGAGGCGAAAGGGAAAGGAATGGAGAGGAGGATGAAAAATGGGGCGTGGGTTGCTGGCAAGGTGTTCCCGATGTTAATTGGTCTTCAGATTTAAATGCTGACGGCCAATGCGAGCTCACAAGTATTTCTTTAAGCGATTTAGAAAGGGAACATGCAGCCTATCCGGTTGGCCATTATTGTACGTTAGGGCCAAATAGCAATACCTATGTTGGGTATATAGCCCGCAATTGCGGTATGTCGGATGTAGATCCACCCGGGTGGACTCCGGGTATCGATGATCAACCGCCACCATCAGGGACTTTTGCTCCCTCAAGAAACTATACACTTATTGTTGGATGTACTACTAAGGAATGCGGGCATGGGATGTGATTTTGTTATTAATTTAGTGGAATTAACGTTGAAAAATACCATCTGTATAATGAATATTAAATATGCTTCGGGTTTGCTGATAACGACAGAACTTCATTGGGGATAGAATATTTGAAAGATTGTTAAAGACGGAAAATGGGCTTGAAAACAAAATTATCGAAATCAATTTTAGGCGTAACTAAAAGGTCGTTCCCGTACTTTTTTCAGCCAAAACTTGTTGTAAACCAACCGGATGACGTTTATGAGCGCGAAGCAGATGGTATGGCTGATCAGGTAATGCGAATGACCGATACCTCAATAAATCATAATAGTTTTTTTAAGTCGGCAGTTTCATCTATACAACGTAAACGCCATCATTGTGAAGAAGAGGAAAAACTGCATCGAAAAGAAAATTCGGAGACTGAAACAGGGGGTAGCGATCAGTTGGACAGTTATGTTACTTCCTTAGGTTCGTCGGGGCAGCCATTGCCTGCAACCAGCAGAAGGTTCTTTGAACCACGTTTCGGGCGCGATTTTTCAGATGTAAGGGTACACGCCGATTCTGTAGCTGCAAAATCCGCGCATTCCATCAATGCTTTAGCTTATACTACGGGTAACAACATAGTTTTTAACGATGGGCAGTTTTCGCCTGATAGCGATAGTGGGAAAAGGCTGATGGCGCATGAGTTAACACATGTGGTGCAGCAAAGCAGCGCAATCAGCAAAGTACAAAAGCAGGATGCTTTGCAAATAGGTATAAGGCAACTCGATCCTCCAAAAAATATATTGCAGCGGGATGCTGGCGGGGTCCGCCAAAGTCAATACGGGGACATTGATGTAGATATTATACAAGGCGATATTGAGGCTGCAAAATGGCAGGATGCATTTGATCTGCTTACCCCGATGACCGACAGCCGTGTAATGGAGATACTTGCCAAGTTGAGGGATATTATTGATTCGTCAAATTTCACATCGCTTACATTGTTAAAACGTAATAAACCGGCGGGAGTGCAAGCCAGGTTTGATGCGTTAATGTTTAGGGCAGATAATTACGTAGGCTTAAATCCAACACATGCTGATGAGCAGGCAGGAACAAAAGATAAGCTGGAACTACAAACCTTTGCTACAACCGGCGACCAGATACAGGATGTTATTTTAAAAGATAAACAGATAGTGGGTCAACCTTCTGTAAAAACAACGCTTGATAAAGAGTTTTCTATCTTTTTGCCAAAAGGTATGCCGCCGGACCGCAACGAGGTGCATATTTTCTTTACGCCGTATGTAGCATCCAATCCGGATGGCGCAGCAAGTTTTGTTGCCGAACAGGGTTTGCGTGCCCAGTCGGATGCTTCAGGGTGGATATTGATAGCCGTTCCGGCATTGGGCGAGAGCGATCAGCCAAATTTTGTCACTATCAGTACAACCGAGGTACAGCAATGTCTTACAGCCGCCGGGCGCCCTACCAATATCGATGCAATCAGGCTAAGCGCGCATAGCCGCGGGCACCGCGGCCTTGAAAACACGATGGGTTTAAACCCGGGTTCGACACCGTTGATAGACCTAAAACTGGTGGAAAAAATCACCGTTTTTGATGCTAGTTACCATGATCTGGGCCAGGCCATAAATTCGCATAAAAAAGAGCTGACCGCAATGGCCGATCCTAATAAGCCCGGCCAGTTTAAGGCTGGCGCTGTGCAGCTTTACGATGTAACGGTTGCCAATATATCGGGCCTGAAGGGTACGAGCCTTGACCCAAGATCAATGCGTGCATTGAGCTATACACGGATGATAAAGGAGGGGCTGACGCAGGGTTTGATCTCGGCAAACGACCTGAACACCGCGCTTCCGCAGAAGATATTGGATGCAACCAATAATGTACTGTCGGTAATGCCTGTAAGAGGTACTTTTTCGTCAAAAACCCCGCCACCGTCAGGTCAGGTTAGTATACAGCAGTTTTATAAAGACAACCATAATGATCTGATGCTGATAGACAGCAAGGAAATAAAGGCGTTTATTGGAAGCAAAGCGCTGGATAATGGTCATGGTTTTAGTACGGATATTGATGCACACCACTGGTTTGTAGCCGAGCTGGCGCACGAGGCAGTGGAATAGTAACAAGCAGGGGTGGGTTTTTAACCAATCGCTATGGTAATAGCCAATGAATGGAGTAGCAAGGTATAGTAATAACAGAATAATTGTTAAAATTATCGCTGATTTAATAAGATGGATCAACTAAAATACATCAAAAAGTTTGAGCAGAAAAAGAGTCATTCTTCTTCGAAAATGCCTTTTTTTCAGCCCAAACTGACCATAAACCAGCCTAATGATGTTTATGAGCAAGAAGCGGATGCAATGGCGGATAAGGTAATGCGGATGCCCAACAATTCTTTTAATGACACTACATTTTTTAAACCGACTATAAATAGTGTACAACGCAAATGCCATGAATGTGAGAAGGAGGATAAACTGCTTCATCGCAAAGAAAACTCGGGCAATGAGGTGCAGGGCAGTAACCAACTGGATAGCTATGTCCCTTCTTTAGGTTCATTAGGCCAGCCATTGCCTGAAACCAGCAGGAAGTTTTTTGAACCACGTTTTGGGCACGATTTTTCAAATGTGCGAATACATAATGATACGGTTGCCGCAAAATCGGCGCAATCCATCAACGCCCTGGCTTATACCACGGGTAACAACATTGTTTTTAACCAGGGGCAGTATTCCCCTGATAGCGACGGAGGAAAAAGATTGATGGCGCATGAGTTAACACATGTTGTGCAGCAGGTGTCATTAGGCCCTAAACTTTATCGTAAAGATGCTGCCGCAATAGCATGTCCTGCAACGTATACTATCCCGGATGATGTTTATACCGGGATCGAAGAAGCCTGGAAGAAGTCGGGTCATGGGGGGGATACTGTTACGGAACGGGGCGGCAGAATTGTAACTGATAAAGACGGCAAACGCGTGATCCGTACCGGGCCTGGCGGCAGCGGCAGCATATCCTACCCCGATGAAAAGACAGGGGATACAACTACCGGCACCTTTCATACACACCCTTATAGCAAGAGTGAGGGATCAACTATTGGCGTGAGTTTTTCAGGTGGCGACATAAAAAATTTTGTCGACGGGACACAGGGTAGTGTGAAATACGTTGGGGCGGGCACGTGTGATTTTGTACTTAATACAGTCGACATGACGGCCCGGGATGCCTGTAAGAAAGAAGACCTTCCCAAGCGCTGGGACGATGCATTCGCGAAGGCGGGTGGAACCTTCCAGGAAAAAGTGGAAACGGCTGTAAAATCTGCCATCACAAATTGTGGACTGTGTTACTATAAAACTTGCCGCCCCGATGATAAGAGCCCCATACCCAAAGATGCTAAACTTGCTTAAATGAACATGGAAACAGATAGTTGGATTGGACAAACCGTTGGCGAAGTGCTCAAACAAATAAATCGCGGGCCCGGTGATCTTCGATATATTGATGAACCACCGGGGAAACTCTGTGCTGTGGAAATAATAGATGAAAAACACGGTGATAAGCAGAAAATAGTGTTGGAAATAGCTTACAACGCCAGGCTGTTTTCAATTGATCGCAATTGGCAATTTGATTTGGTAAAAAAACAGAAGGTGGTCAATGTGCACCTGCACGGTGAGCCATTCTTCTGATAGCGGGCGAACAAGAGAAATATTAGACATAAGGTAAAAATTGTGAATTATGACAGCGTTTAATGCAAGGAATAAGGAAACTCAACCAACTGCTGTAGCGCTGAAAAATGGGCATAAACCCTTTTTTCAGCCCAAACTGTCCATAAACCAGCCTAATGATGTTTATGAGCAGGAAGCGGATGCAATGGCTGATAAGGTAATGCGGATACCTGTGGTAGGTACAGACAAACCAAGCTTCTTTAAACCCGCGATACCAATGGTTGCCCGTAAATGCAAGCATTGTGAAGAGGAAGAAAAGTTGCAGCGCAAAGAAACTTCGGCCGAAGGTGTGCAGGAGAATAGTCAGTTGGACGGTTATGTCGCTTCTTTAGGTTCATCAGGTCGGCCGTTGCCCGAAAATAGCAGAAAGTTTTTTGAACCGCGTTTCGGACACAATTTTTCAGATGTTAGAGTACACACTGATTCTGTTGCCGCTAAATCGGCACAATCCATTAATGCTTTAGCTTATACTTCGGGCAACAACATAGTTTTTAACCAGGGGCAGTATTCGGCTGAAAGCGAAAGCGGA
>JANYAB010000265.1 GCA_025355225.1 Bacteroidota bacterium | reverse complement strand
CTAAATTGTTATTGCATAACTTAAAAGAGATCGCTAAATTTGTATCAATGGCTGTTAAAGAATATGTGAGTAAAACAGTGAGTAGTTCTAAAAAGTCTCCATCAATTTATTGATACATAGTTATTTGCGGAAAGGATTAATCGTCCTGCCACCCCAACGGATTTAAAGTCAGGAGTCTTCAGATGAAAGTCTGGAGACTTTTTTTGTTTGTAACTCTCCATCCTACGGTCAGCGCAGCTAACCCTGTCACTTCGGCCCCATAGAGGTTATTTGTCAACTAACTTTCTATTATTTGGATATTCTTCAGATCTCGGAGTCAGGGTTTTTAAAATATTTTCAAAAAAATTTGCGCAGTTGATTGACTGCGCTTATATTTGCAGTCAATCAACTGCAAATAAACATGAGACGAGATATTTTCCAGGCTATTGCCGACCCTACGCGCAGAGCCATTTTGGGCTTGCTGGCATTGGGGGCGATGACACCCAATGCCGTAGCAGAGCACTTTGACAGTGCCAGGCAGACGATATCAAAGCACATCCAGATCCTGACCGAATGCGAAGTACTGATACAGAAGAAGACCGGCAGAGAAATATATTATCACTTTAATCCAGAAAAAATGAAAGAAATAGACATTTGGCTCGAACGCTTCCGCAAGATGTGGGAGGACCGCTTTGATCAGTTAGATAACGTATTAAAAGACTTATAAACTAAACAATCATGACAAACAGTTTTGTGTTCGAGCCAAACCTGGCCGCTAAAAAGATTCACATAGCACGCGAATTTAACGCGCCAATTGAAAAGGTATGGAAAGCCTTTACAGACCCTGATGTGCTTGAAAAATGGGTAGGGCCGAAGCCATATACGGCCGTAACCAAAATTATGGATTTTACCGTTGGCGGAATATGGCTGTATGCCATGATTAGCCCTGAAGGCCAGAAACACTGGGTCTATGCTAAATTTACTGCTATAGAAAATGGCAGATCTTTTTCATCAATGGGTATGTTTTGTGATAACGACGGTAACCCGGTTAGTGCCGGGCCAAAATCATACCGGGATACTAAATTCTCATCTATTGACGGTAATAGAACGACGGTCGATATGGTGATCACCTTTGAGGAAGAATCCACCATCAAAATGTTCGTCGACGGGGGCTTTAAAGAAGGCACAACAATAACCTTTAACCAGTTGGATGAGTTGCTGGCTTCGGAATACATCCAATTATAAATCGCTTAAAAATACAAAACAATCATGACAAAAAATTTTGTATTCGAAACAGACAGTGCTGCAAAAAAGATGCAAATAGAACGCGAGTTTAATGCGCCAATTGAAACAGTATGGAAAGCCTGGACAGATCCGGAGATACTTGACAAATGGTGGAGTCCGAAACCTCACAAGGCTGTAACCAAAATCCATGATTTTACTGTTGGCGGAACATGGCAGTTTGCTATGGTTACCCCCGAAGGCCAGAAAAATTGGTTATATGCAGAATTTACTGCAATAGAAAATGGCAAGGCGTTTTCATCAACAGCCGTTTTTTGTGATGGTGAGGGTAATCCGGTTACTAACGGGCCAAAATGGCACCGCGACGTTAAATTCTTATCCATAGACGGTAATAGAACGAAGGTTAATATTGCGATCACTTACGAAGACGAAGCAACCTTTAAAATGTTCGCCGACGGATTCTTTAAAGAAGGAACCACCATGAGTTATAACCAATTGGATGAATTACTAGCATCAGATCAATTATAAAAACTAAATGATTATGACAAACAATTTTGTGTTCGAAAAAGACCCTGCCGCTAAAAAAATTCACGTAGTACGCGAATTTAACGCGCCAATTGAAATAGTATGGAAAGCCTGGACGGACCCGGATATGCTTGAGAAATGGTGGGGGCCGAAACCCTGGGCGGCAATAACAAAATCAATGGATTTTACAGTAGGCGGCGCCTGGCTGTATTATATGATGGGGCCAGAGGGCCAGAAACACTGGAGTTACGTAAAGTTTACTGCTATTGAAGATGGCAGCCGTTTCGCGGCGGATGCTGTATTCTCTGATGAGAATGGCAACGTAGCGCCAGATGCACCGGTAGGGCACTGGGATAACAAATTTGTAGCCATGGGAAATAAAACCAAAGTGGTGGTCGATCTTAGCTTTGACGAAGAAACCAGCTTTAAAATGTTGGTGGAAATGGGCTTTGAAGGCGGTTTTACTATGGGTCTTAACCAACTGGAAGAATTACTGGCTATTTAAAACCGATTATTATGAGAAAATTAAAATTACAAATGCAAATCACCCTCGACGGCTTCGTAGCTGGCCCGAACGGTGAGAACGACTGGGTATTCATCCCGGGCAAACAGAACCCTGAAGCGTTAAAGAAGACTATAGAGTTCGGCACCGAACTCGCCACCGGCTGCGATACACTTTTGATTGGCCGTAAACTGGCTGCCAGTGGATTCTGCAATTATTGGGAAGACGTGGCCGATAATCAGCCAGACAACCCATGGAATGCTTATGCGCGACTGATAACTGATCTTCACAAAACCGCCTTTGGCAGTACCGAAACCACCTTGCCCGGCCGCAACCTCGAAGTGGAAAACGGCGACCTGGCCACCGCAGTACAGGCGCTGAAAGAACAACCGGGCAAGGATATCCTCGTCTACGGCGGCGCCGGTTTTGTTAGTTCTCTCGTCAGTCTCAACCTTATTGAAGAATATTATCTTATCGTCAACCCCATCGCTATCGGAAGTGGCCTTTCCATTTTTAAGGAGAGGAAGGTACTGAAATTAGAAAGTTCAACAGCTTTAAAAAGTGGGAAAGTGATCAATAAATATGTGCCGGTTTAGGTTAGCTGGCAGTTTTTTGTCTGAACCATGATTCGTCGGATTAAATGATTTACATGATTACCTGCAAGTTTTACAATAATCCAGCGGAGGTAAAAAGATTTTCCACCTATATCAATTAATCAAATTGTATCAAAACAAAAACAAAATTATGAAAACCAAATTTTTGAGTGTTGCTCTCGGCATTGCCTTATCAGCAATCATTTTGAGCGCCAGTGCGCAAAAAAGCTATACAGAAGGCCTGGTAACCATTAAAACAAGTGCGCGCGGCCAGAATATTGAAATGAACGAATACTTCAGAAGTGATTCCATCGCCACAACATTTTCTGCCGGTCCGGTAAATATTAAGCTTTTAGCAGATGCTAACTACAAATTTTTTGCTGTGGTAGCTGATGTATCTGCTTTCAAAATAAAAAAAGCTGCGATTTATACACCTGATGAAATTAACCAGGTTTTAAGCAGTTTCCCTGCATTTACATTTGCCACATCAACCGAAACGAAACAGATATCTGGTTTTAACTGCAAAAAAGTAGTGGCAACAGATACCAAGACCCAAAAAACTTATGATATCTGGATAACCAATGACATATCATTGCCCGCTGCTGTTATAGAGAAATATTATACATCTATTGGAGGCGTTCCTATACAATATACATCATTCCAGAAAGGACCGGATGGTGCACTTGTAAGTGCTGATTATACAATAATCGGCGTTTCTGATCAAAAGGCCCCTGCAGGCAGTTTTGGCATAGCGCCTGATTTTGATAAGATATCAAAAGATGAGCTTGACGCCATGGCACGCCGCAACCAATAAATTTATTTCACCGTCTTCGCAAAGTCTCCGGCGCGAGGCCCTGCGAAACAATATGCCACGGATGACGCTGGGTCCTCTTCGAGAGACCCTGCTGAAACGGAACAGTATTAGATTTTGTAACAATTAAAAATCGCGATGGAAATATTAGTTTTTAAGACGAATGTAACCAGCAAGAAAAAAGTGAGCATGGTTGCACCCCTGCTCACTTCTTTTCCAACCATCCGCCAATGGAATTTCGACCTGGAAGATCGTGATAAGGTATTACGTATCGAGTCTACCGAACTAAATCCTGGTTCGGTAGAGCGGCTGCTGCTCACAGCAGGTTTTAATTGCCAGGAACTGGATTAGCAGAAGATACTAACAAATACAATGAACATTATTAAGATAAACCCCGACGATAAAACGTAGGTTAAAACGAAATCAATGACGGAAAAATTACTGAATTTATTTATTGTTTTACTTTGGTGGAAGCCTTTCCATTTTTAAGGACAGAAAAATACTGAAATTTGAAAGTTCAATAGCTTGCAAAAATGGGAAAGTGCTCAATAAATACCTGCCAGTATAAGCCGGGGTTTAAGATGCATTGTTCAACGCTGTTATTACAAAAGCTTCATATCATCCTAAAAAGGTGAGCCAGATACACGTTTGGTGAACACAAAATATTTGTATTAAACACAGTGATTTTGGTTAGAGTCCTGTTATGATTTTGAATAAAACATCCTTTAAAACAAATTCTGCCCGAACGTAAGTAAATTGCTATCAGGGTCAAGAATTGAAAACTCCCGTTGCATCCAGAGTTTATGCTCCAGTTCGGTGCTGTTTACGTTTTTATCTTTTACAAAGTGATACAATGCTTCTATGTCGTCGGTACGGATATATACTTGGCCATAGTTTTCCTTTGGATCAAGTTCCTTAAACTCAAAAAAGTGAATTTGGATACTGTCTTTTTGTACCATAAGGTAACCGTCGTAATCGGCGCTACCAAATTCCTGAAAACCCAATTTATTTAAGTAAAAATCCCTGGTAATGGCTTTATTGCGCATTGGTAGTTTTGGATTGATCTCTGTAAGCATATTGATTTAGAATTTAACCTGCTTTATGAAAGTCAAACGTAAATAAATAACTTGTTATTTGCAGAGAAAAACGCTTTCTCCAGATTTAGTTATAACCTCACATAAGTGGTTTGCATTTGCTTAGCCTTGGTAAAATTTGGAACACCCGGATTTTCACCGTAGTTAAAAGTCCATATCATTTCATCTCGTCCAACAAATTCTATTTTGTACTCCGCATGTTTTACGGGAGATGTTGCATCAGATACGTCAATTATCAATTTATCACCTGCCATCTTCCAGCGTGAATTTTCCGTTTGACCGGTAATTTGTTTTTGTAATGGAACTGCACAGTCTTTTGCTTGTTCGCTCATTTTGCCACCGGCCGAAAATGTATAAACAATATTGGCAAAGCAGGGCATGTTTTTTATCATCATCTTAAAAGTATTGCTTGTTTTTCCATTTCCCTTAGTTAATACTTCGTCCTTTTTTTTCCAGGAACCAACAATGCCCTGGGCATTGGCAAATGCAGCGATACTTACAAATGCCAGTGCCAACAGAAAAATGCGATGTGTCTTGTTATTTTTCATCAGTTATTGTTGCTTGGTTTTAGGAGGTAGTGGTTGCGGGTTTATCTCAACTTTAGCCTGCCGGGTAGC
>JANYAB010000263.1 GCA_025355225.1 Bacteroidota bacterium | reverse complement strand
TTCTTCAAAAGACTTCAGGCCGGCTTCCAATCTTTTTGGCCGAAGAACGTAGTAAAGCCCTAATAGTGCAACGATAAGAGAGGTTAGATAAAAGGATACACTAAGGAAAACTGCCAATCCTACATCCATATGGAAAATGGGCGAAAGTTCTTTAAAAATATATTCCCTGGCTCCTGCTCCCCCAAAGGTGATGGGTACCACTGCAGCAAGAGCTGACAAAAGAAATGACAAAAGATAAGGCGCAAATTTGCCGTGAAAATTCTGACCCATCATTACACAAAGTATGGTAAGCACTTGCAACGATTGCACGATTACAGCCTTGGCATGGCCTTTAAAAAAGTGTTTGGTAAACTCCTTGAAAAATATTTTAACAGCAAAATAATAAATAATAGTGCCTGCGAAAAATACGGCCAATGGGATGGCGATGTGTATCTGTTCCTGTATCTGCGGGATAAATATCGTTAAGGTTGCGACGATCAACCCGATGGCCCACAAGCCACTCAACCTATCGAATGCAATGGCCCAGAATACTCTTTTTGCCGGCAGATTATAGGTTTTGTGTAAAAGATAAATTTTATAGCCATCGCCTCCTATCCCACCCGGAAGCAACAGGTTGTAAAATATTCCCAGCAAGTATAGTCGAAAATTAAAACGCGGATCCAACCGCAGATCGATCGACTTAAAAAAACTAAGCAGCCGCCATGACGAAGCCACCATGGAAAAAAAGTAAACAATTACAGCGGCAAGCATCCACCAGTAATTAGCATTGATAAGCCTGCTTTTAACTTCGCTGAGCGGAACTTTACTAAAAACGTAGTATAATAAAACTGAAGTAACCGCGAGTTTTAACACTAATTTGGTGATGTTCCAAAGTTTGTGTTTCCAGGTGCGCGGATTGGGGTTATCCTCTAAAGTTTCTTCAATCGCTGTCATTGGCTGCAAAAGTAGGTTATTTTTTGATTACACCGATTATCAGGGGGGATTTCACCGATTACTGATTGGGATAAATTGACAAAACGGTGAATTTGAAACCGGTCTAAATCAACAATTCAATAAATCAATAATTCAATAATTATCTACCTTTGCCGCATGGCTAAAGTAAATGTTGGTTTGGTGCAGATGTCGTGCACGGCTGATAAGCAGGAGAATTTGCAAAAGGCAGTTTTCAAAGTGCGCGAAGCGGCCCAAAAAGGCGCGCAAATTGTTTGTTTACAGGAATTGTTTACCTCGCTGTATTTCTGCGATGTGGAGAATTACGATAATTTCCAGTTGGCCGAACCAATCCCCGGACCATCAACAGATGAATTATCAAAACTGGCTGCCGAATTGAATATCGTTATTATAGCGTCCTTGTTCGAAAAACGTGCACAGGGATTGTACCACAATACAACCGCAGTACTTGATGCTGATGGCAGTTACCTCGGCAAATACCGTAAAATGCATATCCCGGATGATCCCGGTTTTTATGAAAAATTTTACTTTACGCCTGGCGACCTGGGCTACAAGGTTTTCAAAACCAAATATGCCACTATTGGCGTGTTGATCTGTTGGGACCAGTGGTACCCAGAAGCAGCCCGTATTACCGCACTGATGGGTGCCGAAATTTTATTTTATCCAACGGCTATCGGCTGGGCAACCAGCCAGGATAATGTTACCAATATAGAACAATACAATGCGTGGCAAACCATCCAACGGTCGCATGCTGTGGCAAATGGGGTGCACGTAGTAAGTGTTAACCGGGTTGGCCAGGAAGGGGAATTGAAATTCTGGGGAGGCTCGTTTTTTTCCAATCCTTTCGGAACTATCATTTACCAGGCATCGCATAGTGATGAAGAGGTGGTTGTGCGGGAACTGGATCTATCGAAGACTGATTATTACCGTACACATTGGCCATTCTTCCGCGATCGTAGGATAGATTCTTATCAGCCTATTACGAAACGATTGATAGATGAATAATAACAACCCGTCATTGCGAGGAACGAAGCAATCTATAAGCTATGCAAATCGTGCAAAAGGGCGCTGTCAATCGGAACATTCTTCAAATAGAAAGAATTCAGGTCAGTTGATAAGCTTATGTAGAGGTTGCTTCGTTCCTCGCAATGACGGTCTGAAAATGATTGTGCCATGAACCATCAACCATCAACCATGAACTCACTCGCCGCTTCCGGCTTCCACTTCCCGGCCGAATGGGCTAAACATACCGCTACCTGGCTAAGCTGGCCGCATAAAGAGGAATCGTGGCCGGGAAAGATCGTTACCATATACAAACCCTATTGCGAATTCATAAAGGCTATTTCTGAGGGTGAATTGGTGCGCATCAATGTGGCCAATGAGCAAATGGCAGCTTTTGCGAAAGAGCAGTTGCAACAGGTTGGTGTCGATTTAAAGCGGATTGAGTTTTTCCAATTCCCTACCAATGATGCCTGGTGCCGCGATCATGGCCCTGCTTTTTTGATAAACCCGAAAACCAAACAAAAAGTAATAGTAGACTGGGGTTACAATGCCTGGGGCAATAAATATCCGCCCTATGATCTGGATGATGTGATCCCGACCAAAATAGCACAGCATTTTAATTTACCGGTTTATAATCCGGGTATTGTAATGGAAGGCGGATCGGTTGATTTTAATGGTAAAGGCACTGTCTTAACTACTACCGCCTGCCTGCTCAATAAAAACCGCAACCCACAATTAAGCCAGCAGCAAATTGAAACTTACCTG
>JANYAB010000240.1 GCA_025355225.1 Bacteroidota bacterium | reverse complement strand
ACCAGGGGCAAACTGTTGACATAAACATTGATTTTTAAATCCTCTCTTCCCAGTTTTTGCATCTTAGCCTTTATGTGCTCGAGCTGGCTGGTTTTTTCCCTTATGTTTTCTTTTATTTCTTCATCAGTAAGAATGGTCATGTCCGGTGTTGGCAAAACACTCTCATAAACTGATACATGGTATGAATGCAGTAAAATAATATGTTCCACATCTGTTTGCTTGCTTAGTAAAGCGGCAAATTCAGCAGCATGGATAGAGGTTTCGGAAAAATCAACAGGTACAAGATAGGTTTTCATAATAAGCTAATTTAGGCAATTTTAACTAACAGCGTATCTGGATTTGTCAATCTGAAAACATATTAACCAGTTATAAGTTGCGGATTGTCTTCAAAAAGCCAGAAACATTATTTTCCCTGGGAGATGTTTTGTATAATCAAAAGATTATCGATCTTTACTGTAATATTTTTTATTACAGATGAACGGGCGTTTCCAAATAGCAGTGCACATACTTACTTTGCTAAGTAAGGCAAACTGTGAGCTATTATCATCGGATTACATTGCTGGCAGTATTAACATTAACCCGGCATTGGCACGCAAAGAAATCAGTAACCTACGTAATTATGGTTTAATAACCAGCAAAGAAGGAAAGAGCGGTGGTTATGGTCTAAACAAATCATCCGGGCAGATTACTCTCGCAGATATTTACCAGGCTGTTAGAAACCAACCTTTTTTAGGTTTAGCTAAAAACAGCCCAAACCCCGATTGTCCTGTTGGCAAACAGATCAATAAAAATATTGATAGTCTGTATGCTGATTTGGATAAAACATTATTCACAAAACTAAAAACCATTACCCTCGCTGATTTTAGCGAAAAATTCGACTAAAAAATTTTAAATAAAACTGTAACGCGATTAATTACAATTAAAAACAATTAAACAAATGAAATTAGCAATAATTGGAGCCACTGGATTTGTTGGCTCAGCAATATTGAATGAGGCCTTGCAACGCGGATACGAGGTTACCGCAATTGCCCGCAATACAGACAAGGTCATTAAAGGCAATGATAAACTGACCACAATAGCTGCAGATGTAAGTGACAGCGCAAACTTAACTAAAATAATAGCAGGCCACGATGCCGTTATCAGTGCATTTAACGCGGGCTGGACCAATCCAAATCTTTACCGGGATTTTACTAAAGGATCAGAAGAGATCCAGCAGGCTGTAAGGGCATCAGGTGTTAAGCGACTGTTGGTAGTTGGCGGTGCGGGAAGTTTGGAAATAGCTCCTGGTTTGCAAATGGTAGATAGTCCCGGATTTCCGGCTGAATATAAGGCTGGCGCGACCGCAGCCAGGGATTATTTAAATACCCTGAAAAAGGAAACCGAACTTGAATGGACGTTCTTAAGCCCGGCCATCGATCTGTATCCCGGAAAACGTACAGCAAAGTTTCGCCTGGGCACCGACCAGCCCGTATTTGACCAGGATGGCAAAGCAAGTATTTCTGTTGAGGATCTGGCAGTTGCGATAATAGATGAACTGGAACACAATCGCTTTATCAGAAAGCGCTTTACAGTAGGTTATTAATTATAATAAAGTAGGGCCGCTCCGATAAAACAGGGTGCTCCTACTTTACAAATTTAGCAGCGACCCATTCTTTTGTTTTTTTATGGCTGATGTAATTTAGATCATATTTAGCGGCTTCCTGTTTAATAATATCAAGATCGGGGCTTTCATAAAATCCGCTGAAATAAATTTCACCATTAGGCTTTAATACTTCGCTGTAGCGTGCAATCTGCTCTAACAGGATATTACGATTAATATTAGCGAGTATAATATCAAATTGCTCAGTTGGAATCGCTTCTTTCGATCCGCAGATCGCCTTAATTTCTTTAATGCCATTTAATTCCGCATTCTCAATTGTACTCTCATAGCAAACAGGGTCATAGTCAATCGCAGTAATATCATCGGCAGCTAATTTACTGGCCAATATTGCCAGTATCCCGGTTCCACAACCCATATCCAATACTTTTTTATTTGCAAAATCAGTATCCAGCATCATTTCAAGCATCATGGAAGTAGTTTCATGATGCCCGGTGCCAAAGGCCATCTTAGGATCGATCACTATCTCAAACGGGAAATCCGGCCTGGGCTGATGGAAAGTTGCGCGCACCCATATCTTGTTAGCAATCTCTATAGGCTCAAAATTATTTTCCCATACCTCGTTCCAGTTTTTTTGGGGGATAAGGTTGATCTCATAAGTAAAACTGAATAAACTGTGATAATATTCCAGGCGCTCTTCCAGTAACTCCCGGTTAAAATCTGTTGCCTGAATGTAAGCTTTAAAACCAAGGTCTACCTCTTCAAAGGTATCAAAACCGATCTCCGCCAATTCGTTGATCAGCAGGTCCTCCTGGTAACTTTCAACAGGCATGGTTGTAAAAAGAAGTTCGTAATAGTTCATATAGGTGTGAGATATGAAATTTTAGATATGAGACCAGCTAATGCATAGCAAAATTAACTGTTGACATCCGTTATTTCAGTGGTTTGCTTTCGATTTTTATTTAACAGATATAATACAAATAAGTTTACAAACCAATAGATCAACTGTACCGCTGTCATAAAGATAATTACCTTGACCAAATGCCAAATACCCGATTGTGTTTCCCAAATACAATAGCTTATGCACGCCGCCAGCAGCAAGCAAATAGAACAAAGTACAAATAAGGAGATAATCTTACCAGCATTAGATTTTAAGAAGACCCTGTCCCAAACCGGAACAACGATCAAAAATTGAGTTAATACTGCTACGGTAAATAATAAGGGTAAAAAGTACCGATAGTAAGCCATAAAAGCCGTTATCGTCCCTTCTCCCATTTCGTCTATTCGCAGGGTAAAATAAACAGAGCTATATCTGATGGCAATAAAGTACACTGCAAAACCAACAAAGGGTGGCAATAGTACTTTTAATAGCTTCCTCATTACTTAGATATGAGACGTTAGATGTGAGACGTGAGATATAAGAGCATCGAAAAGTCTTAAATCTCATGTCTAATATCTCAATTCTATTCTTAATTGAACGTTTTTACGATATCCACAAAATCACGTGATTTTAAAGATGCACCTCCTATTAATCCGCCATCTATATCGGGTTGCGAAAACAAATCGGCTGCATTTTTAGGGTTGGCGCTTCCGCCATACAAAATCGTAGTGTTATTTGCTATTTCTGCGCCGTATTTTGAAGCGATCTCGTTGCGAATGAACAAGTGTATCTCCTGCGCTTGCGCCGATGACGCGGTTACACCAGTACCAATGGCCCAAACCGGCTCGTAAGCCAAAACCAATTGACTAAAATGAGTTGCATCCAAATGGAAAACACCTTCTTCAAGTTGTTGCTTAATAATATCAAAATGCTGGTTGGCTTCCCGCTGCTGCAAAGTTTCACCTATACAGAAAATAGGCTTCAACGAATTTTTTAATGCGGTATCGGTTTTTTGGGCCAATAACTCGTTGGTTTCGCCAAAATACTGGCGGCGCTCCGAATGTCCCAAAATAACATATTCAGCACCGGTTGAATGGATCATTTTTGCAGAAATCTCCCCGGTATAAGCTCCAGATTCGGCTTGGTGGGCATTTTGTGCTCCTACAGCAACTTTATTGTATCCCTTTGCCAACTGCACCAAACTATGCAGGTGTATAAACGGGCTGCATACCACAACCTGCTGTTTGCCGGTTACTTCATCATGCACCATATTGATAACTTCTGAAAATAAGGATAAACCTTCCTGGTAATCAAGGTTCATTTTCCAGTTTCCGGCAACGATTTTTTTTCTCATGATTGTTTGTTTAGTCCATAGACTATAGTTGATAGTCCATGGTAATTTATAATAGGTTAATATCTGATTTTATTCTATGGGCTATGGATAATGGACTGACTTCACATCAAAATCGCCTGTATTCTTCTGTTAATTTAAAAACCTCTTTTAATATATCCTGCTCTGTTTCGTCAAAAATACGATGATCGCGACGGGCAAATACTTTTTCGGTGGTTTCAAACATTTTTTTCAGCGTGTACACTTCAAATCCCTGTGCCCCGCCCCATGCAAAATCAGGTACAAAATTGCGCGGAAAGCCGGCGCCAAAAATATTAGCGCTTACCCCTACTACCGTACCCGTATTAAACATAGTATTAATGGCGCACTTGGCATGATCGGCCATAATTAATCCACAAAATTGCAAACCGGTTTTACGAAACCGCTGCGTGGGGTAATCCCACAGCTTCACTTCGGCATAGTTGTTTTTAAGATTGGAGTTATTGCTGTCGGCCCCGATATTGCACCATTCTCCTAAAACAGCATTTCCCAGGTATCCTTCATGGCCTTTTGAGGAATAACCCCAGATCACCGCGTTATTAAGCTCACCACCGACCCTCGAGTAGGGACCAACGGTGGTAGCGCCATATATTTTCGCACCCATTTTTACCTGCGAATTATTGCACAAGGCAAACGCACCGCGGATATGCGTACCTTCCCATACTTCGGTATTAGCGGCTAAATAAATTGGCCCGTTGGTGGTATTAAAAGTGGAGCATTCGGCAATCGCACCTTCCTCGGCAAAAAAATCTGTTCCGATGATGACGTTAGTCGTGCTTATGGAAGCACTATTGCGCCCCTTGGTTAGTAACCCGTAATCCTTTCGAAGCTCTATATCGTTTTTACTAAAAATATCTTCCGGAAAAGTAACCATCACTATGTCACCTTTGTAGTCAATCACATGGTCAAATTCCGCCTGGGGATGAAAGCTGATGGCATCGCTCTCTGCCAGTTTAACGGCTATTAGTTGATCTTTATATTTTAGCGCTTTGCCAATATTTAATTTATCTATTGCTTCAAGCAAGTTGTCGTCAGGACAAACCGAACCGCAGATAAACAAATTACTGGCTTCTATTTTTATCGGAAATTTCGGGGTCAAATAAGGCTGTGTATGATAGGAAAAATCACTATCAAGGTACTTACCCCACTTTTCGGCAATGGTTAAAATACCAATGCGCAAATTGGCTACAGGGCGGGTGTAAGTTAAAGGCAGCAGCGTTTGATATGCGTTACCATCAAATAAAATAATTGACATGGCGCAAAAATAAAAAAAGTCCCCCGATGTATCGGGAGACCTGTAAATAATTTATTAATAAACCCAAATTACTTTTTATTGTAACGGGTACGGAATTTATCAATACGCCCAGCAGTATCAACCAGTTTCATTTTACCGGTATAGAATGGATGCGAGGTATGTGAAATTTCTAATTTCACTAATGGGTATTCGTTA
>JANYAB010000182.1 GCA_025355225.1 Bacteroidota bacterium | reverse complement strand
GAAAAGGATGAACTGGCTGAATTAGCGGCTTCCATCCTGCCAGAACAAAAACTGGCCCTGGAAACGGCTTATCATAATATCCAAAAATTCCACGAAACGCAATTACATGCAGAGGATAAGGTAGAAACTATGCCCGGTGTAACTTGCTGGCGCGAGTTAAGACCGATAGAAAAGGTTGGGCTTTACATTCCCGGCGGTACCGCGGTACTGCCAAGCACTTTTTTAATGCTGGGCATTCCGGCGCGGATTGCCGACTGTCATGAAATTGTGGTTTGCTCGCCGCCCCAGCAAAACGGAAAGATAAATGCTTATATCGCTTACGTGGCGCAACTATTAGGCATCGAAAGAATATACCTGGCAGGTGGCGCCCAGGCTATTGCAGCTATGGCTTACGGCACGGAAACCATCCCAAAGGTTGATAAGATTTTCGGACCGGGCAATCAATACGTAACCAAAGCAAAAACCACTATCCAATCAACAACTTCAACGGCCATTGATATGCCTGCCGGGCCATCCGAAGTGCTGGTAATTGCTGACGAAAGTGCTGTGCCCGAATTTGTTGCTGCCGACTTATTGGCACAGGCCGAACATGGAATAGATAGCCAATCGGTTTTAGTTACAACATCAAAAGATTTTGCAGAAAAAACAATTACAGAATTAAATAAGCAGTTGCCGGTTTTGCCCCGTGCTGCTATTGCCGGGAAAGCAATTGATAATTCTTTTATTATTATAGTTAAAGATCTGGAAGAAGCGATGCAATTCAGCAACCAATACGCGCCTGAGCATTTAATTTTGGCAACTGAAGACTGGCAACGGCTAACCGCCGGCATTCTTAACGCAGGATCGGTGTTTTTAGGTAATCTAACCCCCGAGAGTGCGGGTGATTATGCGTCGGGAACAAACCATACTTTACCTACAAGTGCTTATGCAAGGGCTTATTCAGGCGTTTCGGTTGATTCATTTGTAAAAAAGATAACATTTCAGCATATCACAACCGAAGGAATTAAAAATATAGGACCGACAGTGGAGGTTTTGGCGGAGCTGGAAGGGCTGCATGCGCATAAGAATGCGGTGAGTGTAAGAATCCCCCAAACCCCCTGAAGGGGAGTTATGTCCTAAAGGATACTGTAACTTTAGGGTAAATTAGGGCGAATTAAATTCAGTAGATAGCTCTCCTTTGGGGGGTTTTGGGGAAAAGTTAGTTACTATGAGTGAAGAAATAAACAAACAATATTATAGCGGGCCGGATGGCAACTCCCCCTTCAGGGGGTTAGGGGGGCTACTACGCGATAACATCAAAATCTTAACCCCCTACTCTTCCGCACGGGATGAGTACCAGGGCGAGGCCAGTGTATTTTTGGATGCGAACGAAAACGCGTTCGGGTCGCCGTTGGAGCAGGCTTATAATCGCTACCCGGATCCCTTGCAAGTCGAGGTTAAAAAGCGCATCAGCGAAATTAAAGGGGTGCCGCCCCGCAATATATTTTTAGGCAACGGCAGTGATGAGGCTATCGACATCCTCTTCAGATGTTTTTGCAATCCCGGTGTTGATAATGTGATCTTAGTACCGCCTACTTATGGCATGTACGAGGTATCAGCAAACATCAATGACATCAAAATAAAAAGAGTTCCATTGACCACAGAATACCAGCTCGACCTGGATGGCATTGCCGAAGCTATTGACGACCATACCAAACTCATCTTCATTTGTTCACCCAACAATCCGACAGGGAATTCGATGAACCGCGATGATGTGGAAACCATCCTGGCCAATTTCAATGGCATTGTGGTGGTAGATGAGGCTTATATTAACTTTAGCAGGCAAAAAAGCTTTATTCAGGAGTTAACCGAATACGCGAATTTGGTGGTGTTGCAAACGCTGTCGAAAGCATGGGGGCTGGCCGGTTTACGGGTAGGCATGGCCTTCGCCAGTGAAGAAATTATAGAGGTGATGAACAAGGTGAAACCTCCATACAATATCAACGAGGCATCACAGCAGCTGGCGCTTAAAGCATTACAAAACATAGAACAGGTGAATTCCTGGATAAAAGAAATTTTGGTTCAAAGGGATAAACTGGTGCTCGAATTAAAAAATTATGATTCCGTGCTGGATATCTTCCCTTCCGACGCTAATTTTATCCTGGTAAAAACAACTGACCCCAAAGGTATTTATAACTTTTTGGTACAACAGGGAATTATCGTGCGCGACCGTTCAAAAATTGATCTGTGCGAAGGCTGTTTGCGCATAACAGTAGGAACACCCAATGAAAATAAGATATTATTGCAAACTTTAAAGGACTTTAAATGAGTGCACCCAAAAAAATACTGTTTGTCGACCGCGATGGGACCATGATAGTGGAGCCTGTTGATGAACAGATCGATTCGTTTGCAAAATTGGAATTTTATCCGGGCGCATTAACTTATCTACCCAAAATAGCTAAGGAACTGGATTATGAACTGGTGATGGTGACTAATCAGGACGGCCTTGGCACCGCTTCTTACCCTGAGGATACATTTTGGCCGGTGCATAATTTCATCATGAAAACTTTTGAAAACGAAGGTGTAACATTTTCAGCTGTGTATATTGACAGGACTTTCCCTAAGGATAACGCCCCTACCCGTAAACCGGGCACTGCGCTGCTCACTCAATATTTCGACACGGAAAAGTATGATCTGAAAGAGTCGTATACTATTGGGGACAGAAAAAATGATGTTTTATTAGGCAGAAATTTAGGTGCAAAAGCCATCTGGCTTAATAATGGATCAAATTTGGGTGGAGCAGAGTTTACGCAAGAGCAGTTGGATGAATTAAAAGATACTATTGCGCTGCAAACAACAGACTGGCAAAAGATATATGAGTTTTTGAAGCTGGGCGAACGTGTTTTTGAACATCGGCGTACCACAAAGGAAACGGACATCTATATAAAGATCAACCTCGATGGTAAGGGCGAAGCCAAAGTATCTACGGGACTGCACTTTTTCGATCACATGCTTGATCAGATCGCGCGCCATGGCAATATCGACCTGGAAATTGAAGCCAAAGGCGACCTGCATATCGACGAGCATCATACAATAGAAGATACGGGTATTGCGCTTGGAGAGGCCTTTGCCACTGCTTTAGGCAATAAAAGAGGTATTGAACGCTACGGTTTCTGCCTGCCGATGGACGATTGCCTGGCACAGGCAGCCATTGATTTTGGCGGTCGGAACTGGGTAGTATGGGAGGCGGAATTTAAGCGGGAGAAAATTGGTGAAATGCCGACTGAAATGTTTTATCATTTCTTTAAGTCATTTTCTGATGCCGCCAAATGCAACCTGAATATAAAGGCAGAAGGGCAAAACGAACACCATAAAATAGAATCTATTTTTAAAGTTTTTGCCAAAGCAATAAAAATGGCGGTAAAACGTGATGTAAATAATATGGTTTTACCTTCTACTAAAGGGGTATTATAAGCCCCCTGGCCCCCTGAAGGGGGCGGAAACTAAGCAAGATGACCGATAACGAAATTCAAAATCCACCACCTTCTATAACTCCCCCTTCAGGGGGTGGGGGGCTCGGCATTATAAGGTACGGCGCCGGAAATATTTTTTCACTAACTGCTGCATTGGAGCGTTTAGGCATTGAATATGGCATGATAAATAGTGAAGCAGATTTTGAACAGTTTGACCGCTATATTATCCCCGGGGTGGGCCACGCTGGTGCAGCTATGCGTAAACTTGAGCAAACCGGAATGGTGGAAAAGATCAAATCATTAAAAAAACCAACATTGGGCATTTGCGTTGGTATGCAGCTGCTCACTTCTTATTCTGAAGAGGGGGATTCGAATCTTTTAAATATCTTCCCGATAAAAACTTTAAAATTTCCCGACAGTGGCGAATATAAGGTACCGCATACCGGCTGGAACCAGGTTAACCACGAAAAGGAAAACAGGCTTTTTAAAAATATTCCCACCTCATCACATTTTTACTTTGTACATTCATACTTTATTGAGTTTAATAGTACATATACTTTATCATCAACAGCTTATAGCACAAAATTTTCGGCATCAATTTGGATGGATAATTTTTACGGGGTACAGTTTCACCCGGAAAAATCAGGCAAATATGGCGAGCAGTTATTAACCAATTTTTCAAATTTATAAAGACATGTACATAATTCCGGCAATTGATATTTTGAATAAAAAGGTCGTAAGACTTCGTGAGGGTGATTATAAACAGGTGACCGAATACGATGTTACCCTGGAGGAAATGATGGAAACGTACCAGTCGCACGGTACAGATTTTATTCATATTATAGACCTTAACGGCGCTAAAAACGATTTCAGCAACCAGCAATATCTCTTCGATGTGATCCGCAAAACAAAAATGCAGGTTCAATATGGAGGCGGCATACGCAGCATTGATAAAGTTAAGGAGTTGATAGACGCGGGTATACATCGCGTTATTGTCGGCACCCAGGCCATAACCAATCCTGGTTTCCTTAAAGAGCTGAGTAAAGAAATATGCGATAAAGATAAATGTTCAGACCACGTAGTTGTGGCTATTGATGTGCTTGACGAAGTGATCAAATATTCCGGATGGATGGAAAGCTCACCCATTAAACTAATGGATTACGTTGACCAATGCCTTCAATTAGGTTTCTTTCGATTTTTGTGCACCGATATCAACAAGGACGGCAAACTTGGGGGCGCAGGTATCGAGCTTTATGAGAAGTTGCTTGATCAGTCACCTTTTATTAAACTCATTGCTTCTGGTGGGGTAAGTTCCATGAAAGATATTGAGCAGTTGAGCAAGATTAAAGTGGAAGCCGTTGTAGTGGGCAAGGCGATATATGAAGGCCACATTACTATTGATGAAATCAAAAACTGGAATTTAAAATCGCTAATATCTATATAAGCCCCCTCACCCCCTGAAGGGGGAATTCTAAATGCGTAATGAGAAAGAAGATGTTTTTAGGTGCGAATCACCTAATATTTAAAAATGCTGAATCATTACGTGAAAATATGACCCCTGCTGAAATGGTGCTTTGGGGTCGCTTAAAAGGGAGTCAACTTGGCGTGAAATTCCGAAGGCAACATCCGTTAGGCATTTATATCGCCGATTTTTACTGTCATCAACATAAATTAGTAATTGAGATAGATGGCGCGATTCACTTACAACCAGAAATCGAATTAAAGGATATCGAAAGACAAAAAAATTTAGAGGCTGATGGCATAAAAGTTATTCGATTCAAGAATGAATCAGTATTTAAGCAAATTGAAGAAGTGTTAAAAACTATTAAAGACGTTATCTCCTCTCCCTTCAGGGGGTCGGGGGGCCTAACTAAGCGTATCATCCCCTGCCTTGATGTTAAAGACGGCCGTACAGTAAAAGGTGTAAACTTTGTTGACTTACGTGATGCGGGTGACCCGGTTGAACTGGCATGGAATTACTCGGCCCAGGGTGCTGATGAATTGGTATTCCTGGATATCACTGCGACGCACGAGCGTCGTAAAACGATGGTAGAACTGGTAAAGGCTGTTGCACGGCAGATCAACATCCCTTTCACTATTGGTGGAGGTATAAACGAGATAGCTGATGCGGATGCATTACTAAATGCGGGAGCGGATAAAATTTCCATTAATTCAGCTGCTGTCCGCAATCCGGCGTTGATCGATGAATTGGCAAAGGCATTTGGCGTGCAGTTTGTTATTGTTGCAGTCGATACCAGGCAGGTAGGTAATAGAAACCTGGTACATTTGAATGGCGGAAGAATTGCCACTGAAAAAGAGACTTTTAATTGGATACTGGAAGCCGAAAGCCGGGGTGCAGGCGAAATATTGCTAACTTCGATGGATCATGACGGTACAAAAGGCGGCTTTGATAATAGTTTTTTAAAAATCGTTAACGATGCAGTTCATATACCTGTTATTGCTTCCGGCGGTGCAGGATCAGTGCAGCACTTTGTAGATGTATTTGAAAAAACGAATGTAGATGCAGCATTGGCCGCTTCGGTATTCCATTACGGCGAAATATTGATCCCTGATCTAAAGGAAGTTTTAAGGCAAAATAATATCGAAGTGAGAACCATATAATACGAAAAGAAACAAAGGATGATTATTGATTTTAATAAAAGTGACGGACTGGTTCCTGTTATCATACAGGATGAATACACATTAGAAGTGCTGATGCTCGGTTATATGAACCAGGAGGCTTATGATAAAACTATAGCTGAAAATATAGTCACTTTCTTTTCGCGCTCAAAAGAACGCTTATGGACGAAGGGCGAAACGAGTAATAATTTTCTGCATGTGAAAAGCATTCAGCAGGATTGTGATAATGATACCTTGCTCATCAAGGTAAAAGCTGACGGCCCAACTTGCCATACCGGCTCGCGCAGTTGTTTTAATACCGAATACAATCAGAATTTCATACTGCAATTGGAACAAATTATCCAGGATAGATATGAGCATCCACAAGAAGGCTCTTATGTAAACAAACTGCGCAATAAAGGCCTGAATAAAATAGCGCAAAAAGTAGGTGAAGAAGCTGTGGAAACTGTTATAGCAGCTCTAAATGAAACCGAGGATGAAATGATTGGCGAAGCATCCGACCTTGTTTTTCACCTGCTGGTATTACTGCGCGAAAAAGGTTTAAGCCTGGAAACTATAGCTAAGAATCTCGAAAAAAGACATAAGTAGACAGTTGGCAGTTTTGAGTTCGCAGTTTGCAGTAATTAAAAGAACATATAATTGCTGTATGGTTGTTACAATACTGCATAACATATGGACTGCCTACCGCAAACTCAAAACTGCAAACTGATAAAATGGTCATCGTAGAAAAGGCATTTGAACTTAATGGTCATGGTAACCCGATATTTACGTTAGAGCTTTCTCAAAAGCCCGGAATTTTGTTTACGGGAGGAAATGACAAGGGGCTGGTAGAATGGAGCCTGAAGGAACAAGCATTTATTAAAGTTATGTTCCCAGTCGCCGCATCTATTTATGCTATACATTGCCCTGAAGGACGCAATTTCTTGTTTGCCGGCTTGCGTAATGGCGATGTATTGGTATTCGATTTTAACAAACAAAAAATCGTTAAGACCTTAACGAATCACCAATTACCTGTGTTTGACATTAAGTCTTCGAAGAAAAAAAATGAATTGTTGGTAGCTGCTGAAGATGGTACGGTATCTGTGTGGAGCCTTGAAACACTTGAATTAATTTATTCTGTTAAAGTTTCAAACGACACTATACGCAGTATCAGTATTTCCCCCGACGAAAAACAAGCCGCTTTTGGTTGCCGTGATAATTCTATAAAAATTTACGATCTCGAAGACTATACTTTGATCAAAATTTTACAAGGACATACAATGCCTGTCTTTGCCGTACAATACTCAACTGATGGAACCTGCCTGGTGTCCGGCTCACGCGATGCCCAGGTGAAAATATGGGATACCCGGTCGTTTGAACAAATCAAAAACATTCCTGCACATTTATTTGCCGTTAACCATATTGTTTTTCACCCCGAAAGACCATATTTTGCTACTGCGAGTATGGACAAAAGCATCAAAATTTGGGGAGCCGACGATTTTAAATTATACAAGATCATCAGCCGCGAAAAAGGATTTGCAAGCCACCAGTTATCTATTAACAAACTAGCCTGGAACGGCGATCAGCTAATTTCTGTCAGCGATGATAAACGAATAATTATTTGGGATATACAGTTTGACGAAGAAAACTCATAGTTAAAATATATTTGCCAATAGTAATTACATTCTATCTATTTACCTCCTGCCTGCAAAATTAAGTAACCTTTATAATCTATTGACTAATAACAGATTAAGCAATAGTTAATTTTTTCTGTAACCTTTAGTATAACACACACGTAAAACAGTCTTACGGGTTATTAAATTGACGTTATTTATTTAACCATAAGTTACATTCATCTATAGGTCTTACACCCGTTTGTCCATGGTTCATTTGTTCACATTCACATACTTATTAACCGAAAACCAGTTATGGAAAACACATTTACCCTATCTCGTTGCTTACTAAAAATAGCTTTTATTCCAATAATTCTAATTTTATTCGGCAATAGCGTACACGCACAGGCAACCTACTACGATAATTACGCCTTTCGCATACCGCTAACAACAAATAATGCTTCATTAGGGGTAGCTACAGACCAGACAAACTTTGTCGCGTTACTTAAAGTAGTAAGCCCATCTTTTGTCGCCGGGCCTTGTTCAAACCTAACGGGTGGATCAGCTTCTGTTCCACCTTTCGCCATTATAGACAGTGCCTATTCAACCACTACCGAACTAAACTATCAAGTAGAGAATTGGGACGCTGTAACAGGCACCATATACTTTTGGGTAAAGGTGCCTACACTTTATAAAACAGGTTCGGTCAATGGATCAAATAAGTTCTATTGCTATTTTGGATCAACAGGCGTCCCCACGGTTACACATAATACGGCCTGGCAAAAACTCACCTGGAGCAGTGTTACAGCAACAGCGGGTATAAATTATTCGGGTGTTTACCATTTTAACGAAGATCCGGCGGGCGCTGCACCTCAGTTTTCAGATGGTACGGTCAACAACAACAACCTTTCAGTTGGCAGCGCGGGCGGCGTGACCCAAAATACAGCTTCTCAAATTGGTAATGGTATAACTTTAGTCGCTACCTCAGTGCTTGACATTGGCACTACAGGCATGCCGAATAGTAACGCCAACCAATCACTATCTCTTTGGGCCAGCTACCCCGCCACTCCCAGTCACACAGCGAATTTAATTGTACTCGAAAACAGCGCGAATCCCGCATTAACCGGAAATGGCACTCAACTGGGTGTATTAATCAATGGCGCATCTACACCGTTACAAACATGGCGATGGGCAAACAGATTGACTCCACTGGTTGCATTTGCTACACTACCAACAGCAAACGTTTGGCACCATTTAGCTTATGTTTATGATGCGGCTGCAAACAAGAGTTATCTTTATGAAGATGGGGTATTAGTAGGCGGGCCAACTACAGATACTGCAAATCCACCATTTGCCGGAACAGTTGATATGGTTTCGTTTGGTGATTACATTAATAACAATATCGGTGGCACAGGGCTTCATACTGTTGGAGGCCAGAGTTATACCGGAACCATGGACGAAGCACATGTGATTGGTGCTACCTTAGCAGCTGACTGGGTTAAAGCCGAGTACGTAAATCAAAAAAATGCCGCGACTTTTACAACAGCCGGTGCTATGCAGACTAACCTAGTAAGAGCTTCTACGGTTGCGGGATATTTGGTTTATAAATGGAAAGGTATAAGTACGAACATTACCAACCCTAATAATTGGGACGATATGACTACCGGTACATTGAATGAGCTGCCCGTCAACGCAAATGTTAACTGGGTTATCCCAAGTGGTCTTGCTAACTATCCGATTTTAACTACCAGTACGGGAGTTTATGGCTTAACAATCAATTCCGGAGCCTATGTAAATTTAAATGGATTCACTTTAAGTGTGGGTTGCAATATTTACAATAGCAGCGGGGGACAAATACTTTATGGCGGTAGTAACGCTTCAAAAATTACATGGAACGGGTCAATTTCTTCGCAATATTACTACGGTACCAATACTGCGCTTACGGCACAGGTTGGAGCTATGGAAGTCAATAACTCCGCAGCAGGAACAGTGAATATCAACGGCGGCCCACTGGATATTTTCAGTCTGCTTACGCTTACTAAAGGCAGCCTTGCTGTGGGTGCATCACCCGCTGCCTTAACGTTAAAAAGCTCGTCCACGCAATCTGCAAATGTAGCCGCTATTCCGTTAGGCAGCAGCATTACCGGCATCGTAAATGTAGAACGGTTTATAAAGGGAAGTTATCCAACAGATCTGTCAAAACGGGGTTACAGGCTATTATCTCCGCCGGTTTATTCAGGTACCGTAGGCACCACCAACGTATATGACTTATCCTGGTTATCAAATAGCGCTATAGTCAGGGGAGCCGCCGGTGGTGGTTTTACATCGGTCGGTAATCCATCCATATATATTTATCGTGAGGATTTATTACCCAGCAATGCCGATTTTACCACAGGTAATTACAAAGGGGTGGGCTCTATTAACAACACACCTATTTATAATATCGGAACCCAAAAACGATTGACCTTAACAAATACGGTTGACACAATTGTAAACCTGCCTGTTGGCAATGGCATATTATTCTTTTTCAGGGGCAATAAAACAAATAACGCAAGTACAGGAGGCACAAAAACTACCCTGCCCTACAATTATCCAGAGGATGTAACATTTACCGACGCCGGTACCCTAAACACAGGTACAATCAATGTAATGCTATGGTTCAAATCAAACAATAATTTGTCTTATACAAATAATACCCTTGCGAACGCGTTGGTAAGGGGTTATTGTTTAGTTGGAAACCCATACGCTTCAACAATAAACTGGGAAAAATATAACAGGAATTCTACCATTGCTAATTCATCTATTTACGGAAGCGGAGGTCTTTCTTCTAACATTTACCTTTTTAACCCCACAAATAAGCAGTATGAAGCTTATATGCAGAAAGCGGGCGCTATAACTTTAGCAGACACCACAACAAATGTTGATCCGGGTATTGCGGTTGGCTCCGCGAGCAACATGATTGCGAGTGGACAAGCGTTTTTTATTAGGGCGTCTACTGCCACGCAAACACTGTCATTTACCGAAACTGCAAAAACAACGGCCCAGCCAGCAACGGTCAAACTGAATAATTTAATGGGAAAGGCTAAAGAATTTTATGCCGCTCAGGAGCCACTGTTGCGTATTCAAATGTGGGAAGATTCTATTAATACAGATGAAATAGTACTTGTTCTGAATGACAAAGCAAGTAACAAATATTCTAATACTGAAGACGCGGAAGATATGGGTGGTATAGGTGCGGAAGTAAGCCTGTCAGCAATTTCAAGTGATAGTGTTAAGTTAGCCATTAGCCGTGTGCCATTCCCTAAAAAAAGCCCCCAAATTTTACCGCTGTTCGCGGATGCTGTTGTCAGCGGCGTATACCAGCTAAAATTGACACAGTTAAGTAACTTGCCCCCTATATACGACGTTTGGTTAAAAGATAGCTTCAAACACGACTCCCTTGACCTGCGTGCACACCCTGTTTATAGCTTTAACATCGACAAAACCAACCCGGCTACTTTTGGCGGCAATCGCTTCCAGGTGATTATTCGTCAAAATCAATTAATGGCTTTACATTTATTAGATTTTGATGCCCAAAAAACAAGTAATGGCGCCCTGGTTAGCTGGAAAGTGGAAAATGAATCCAATTACACCACTTTTTATGTAGAGCGAAATACATACAAGTGGCAAACATTTGAAGACATCGGAAGTATCCAATCAAGCGGCTTAGGAACGTATAGCTTTTTAGATAAAAATCCTGCTACCGGACAAAACCAATACCGGCTAAAACAGAATGACATTAATAATGACAATAGCTATTCTAAAATTGTGACCCTCTCCTATTCGTTGCTTAATAATAAACCTGGCACCAAGGTGAACGTGTACCCCAATCCGGCCACAGCTGTTATCAATTTGAAAATTGACCAGGATACAAAAATAGCTACGTACAATATCAAAATAATGAATATTGACGGCATAGTGGTAAAAGAAACTACGTCTACACAGGCCGACTGGCACGCCAGTATTGGCTATTTGAAACCGGGCACCTACTTGATACAAGTAACAAATGACAATAACAAAAGCTTAGTTGGGATAACCAGCTTTGTAAAAGATTGATAGAATACAAAAAACAGACTTGTTTTTGTGTCGATGAAGCAAATTGGAATTAATTTCAATTTGCTTTTTTTTTGTTAGGCAAAAAAAAGAAGCTACCTCTTTGAGACAGCTTCTTATAATTTTTCTACTGATTATAATACCAAATTATTTCACTCTGCTTTTGCGGGCAGGAGTAAGAGGCACTATAATAACAGCTATCAAAAGAGCAACTTCTAATACAGTTAACATAACTTTGTTTTTTTTTAAATTATTTATTAAACCATTAACACCATTTTGAGAAATAACAATCACTCCTTCAGGCTTTCCTGATCTTTCGATTCAGGCTGAGAATGCAAGAACAATCGTATCCCTCTGAACTAATATCGACTAAAAACATGCCACAATTGCAAATGTGGTTTTTCGAAAAAAAAGGCCAAAATGGTAATTTATTGAAAGTAAAAATTCATTATAAAAGAGCTGCCCTTTTCGATTTTTTTTTTGCGTTTTTATTTGAGACACTAAAAAACTTCGCCCTCAAAAAACAATAAATCCTATTTATAAAGAAATCACAAATAAGCAGAAGAAATAAGTGCTTTTTGAAATAATATCGATGATAAAAGCCAAAAAACTTTCAAAAGTTATCCAAATACACAGTTTCGGATATCAAAAGTCTCTTTTAGGACATTTTTTTGTAAAAAAACCGCTTTTAATTTCCAAAGTCCTGCACGATTAGCAACAAAAAAAGAGATTTGACAATTTGTCACGAAACATGACATGGAGCAACTCACTGACAAAATTCATCCTAAAAACAGCTGACAAATTACTGCCAAACTGTCAATTGTGGTAAACTTACCCCATCCGGGACTTTCAATTTGCCCTATGCCAAATATTCTTTCCTTAGAATGCTTATTAACTATTATTGACTTTTCAAAGCGGATAGAAGCCCCATCGATTTTAGATTTGTTAATAAATGTTAAATGTATTTTTCTATCATTATTATACCTGAATTTCATCCAATATTCAGAATTCACCCTTAATATTGTTCAGGATAAAAACTGGTATAGTAAAATATCATTTAGCCAAAACTTAAGCAACAGTATGCCCGAATGCCTTATTTTCAAAAGAAGTTGCAAATTAATGGGTAACCATTTTGAGTTTAGCGTGGTTGCTGATAATGAAAAATGGGCATTCGAGAAAATTGAATTCGGGATCAACGAAATAAAACGCATAGAGCAGTTGCTTACTACATTTAAAGATGATAGCGAAACTAATCTAATCAATCAAAATGCAGGTATAATGCCGGTAAATGTGAGCAGGGAAACCTTCAATCTCATTCAACGCTCCCTCAGGATATCTAAGGCCACACAGGGGGCATTTGATATTACTTACGGCTCCATAGATAAGCGTTTGTGGAACTTTGATCAGAATATGACTTCTTTACCTGATAAGATCACAGCCAAAAAAATGGTGCGCCTGATCAATTTCAGGAATGTTATTATGGATGAAGAAAAGTGCACGGTTTTTTTGCGTGAACAAGGAATGCGCATTGGTTTTGGCGGAATTGGCAAAGGGTATGCGGCAGAACGGGCAAAACAGGTTATGAAAGAACAGGGCGTACATAGCGGTGTTGTAAACGCGTCGGGTGACCTTTCAGCATGGGGAGTTCAGCCTGATGGGAAAAAATGGACCGTTGGCATCGCAAATCCCGATTCATCGCATGAAGTGTTTTCTTATATGACCATTACAGATATGGCCATCGCAACATCGGGCAATTACGAGAAGTTTATAATGATTGACGGCAAGAAATATTCACACACTATTAATCCGCGCACCGGCTTGCCTGTTACCGGTATCAAAAGTGTAACGATCATCAGCACTAATGCAGAGATTGCTGATGCGATGGCAACGCCCGTTATGATTATGGGAATTAGCGCGGGGCTTGATATGATCAACCAGATGAAGGACATCGAAGCTGTAATTATTGACGACTATAATAATTTGTATACTTCAAAGAATATAAACCTTACATAAAAAATGATAAAGCAATTTGCAAAAGTAATCGCCTGCTGCCTGGTGGCAATAACTGCCACATCATGTGTCCATTTAAAGGAATACCAGAAAAGCCGGCTGAACGATTCTGAAATGGCCCTGGGTAACCGGAAGGTGGAAAAGAATGAATTGAATTTTCAATCATACCGGGAAAGTGCTTCAGGCGCCAATGCCGGCAAGACTGGCGGTGGCTGTGGTTGTAATTAATTAGGATCATATCAAGTCATTATCGCATGAGAAAAATCTATTTATCTGTCATCGGATTTTCAATTATATGCCGTTTGAGTGCTTACTCGCAAACTAAGCAGGACAGCATCGAGAAAAAGCCATATTTTAGCTTATACAAACCAACTGACCATGACAGCAGCGGTTATAACTCCCGGGCTCTTCTATTAGACGAAGTTAATTTGGTTTCCAGCTATTACTTGCAGGATGGAGACCATTCCGCTATTACAGGGGGGATCGGCACAGAAAAAGTATCTGATATTTCAAATGGTTTGGACCTGAAGTTAGTGTGGACGGGGGATAATTTAAACAAAAATACGATCTCCGCCGGTTTGGGCATCGACCACCACACTTCTGCATCCTCTGCAAATGTTACCTTAACCGGGCTGGGGAAACAAGGGGGAACCAGAATTTACCCCTCACTTGACTGGACTGTTGAAAATACGAAAAAAGGAAACAGTTTCGGGATAGGCTCTTATTATTCAGGAGAGTACAATTATAAATCATTTGGTGCCGATGTGCATTTTTCAAAGAAAACAGATGATAAAAGCGGCGAGTTTAGCGCCAAATTTCAGGGTTATTTTGACCAGGTGACCCTGATCTATCCTTCAGAATTTATACCTGTAATAACACCGGTTTCGAGCGGCGCAACGTATGTGACTACTGCAAGCGGGAACCTGGTATTAAGTTCAGGCGGTAGCGGTGGCAGTTCAAAGCCAAGTCTTCCAACCAGTCCAAGAAACACTTACACAGCGGCATTCTCCTATTCGCAGATGGTGAATTCAAGGCTCCAGGTGATGTTCCTCGCCGATGTAGTTACTCAGAACGGTTATTTAAGTTTACCTTTTCACAGGGTATATTTTTCAAACAAAAAAGATACTATTGAAAAGCTGCCATCATCA
>JANYAB010000162.1 GCA_025355225.1 Bacteroidota bacterium | reverse complement strand
TACCGGGGCTCGATATATGGTACCAGTTCTAATAACCGATTTGCGGCGTTCCTGCGCCACGCCAATCGCTCATCCAAAATTAAAAATCTCTATTTCTGCGGTGGCAGTGTGCATCCAGGGGGAGGGATACCGTTGTGTTTGTTATCGGCGAAGATTGTAAGTGAATGGGTGGAATAGAAGAAAAGGTTTTAAAAACGTTTTGTCATGCTGAACATAGTGAAGCATCTTCTACACTATGCAATTCATCACCTGTCCGTTGTAATAGATGCTTCGTTCCTCAGCGTGACAAAAAGTTATTAGTTTTCTTTAACCATCTTCTCCAAAGCATCAATCCAAAGTTTCGAATCATTTAAACTCTCTACCAATTGCACATGCTGACCGCCTAAGGCTTTGAATTCGTCTCCATATTCTACCGTTACTTCGTACACGGTTTCCAGGCAATCAGCAACGAAAGCCGGGCAAAATACAAGCAAGCGTTTTTTACCTTCTTTGGCCAGTTTGGCGACTATTTCGCTGGTATAAGGTTGTACCCAGGGATCACTGCCCAGGCGGGATTGAAAGCAAATAGTGTACTTCTCTTTTGGGATATTTAGTTTTTCGGCAATAAGCCTGGCTGTATGATGTGATTGTGCCGAATAACAAAATTTGTTGACATCGGTAATGGTTTGACAGCAGTCATCCGCTTTGAGGCAATGTTTGTGTGTATGGTCCGACTTGATCAGCTGACGTTGAGGTAAGCCGTGGAAACTAAACAGGATATGATCAAAACTATCCGGGTTATATTTCCAGGCATTATCGGCAAAGGCGGCTATCATCAACTCATTGTCATGAAATGAATTAATGAATGATATATTAGGACTGGTTGGCCATTTGGCAATCAATCCCATCACCTTATCATAAACGGAGCCTGTACTTGCCGAAGCATATTGTGGGAAAAGCGGGATCACTTGTATCTCATCAACCAGTGCCGTTTTAAGCCGCGCCAATGCTGATTCAATACTGGGACTTTGATAGCGCATGGCTAATTCAACCATGTATCCGTCTCCAAGACGTTCCTGCAGTAAGCTCTTTTGTAATTTACTGTAATGCAATAAAGGTGAACCGGTTTTTGGGTCCCAAATTTTCTGGTATAATTTAGCCGATTTTGGTCCGCGTGTAGGTGCGATGACACCTTTTACCAGCAACGTCCGCGATACAGGGTTAATATCAATCACCCTTGGGTCCATTAAAAACTCCCTGAGATATTTTCTCACATCCGACGTCGATGGACTATCGGGCGTACCTAAATTAATTAATAAAACACCTTTTTTACCCATAATAATTGATCGCAAAAGTAAAATAATTTTGCCCCTAATCCTTTTTAAGCTGAATTATTTACGAATTCGTGAAGAATGGTTTTTAAGGGTGATAAATTACCTTCCCCATTAACGCTTCCATATGCAATATCTAAAATATCATTAGAAAAGCTGCTCAGTCAGGAGCGAAATGTTGGTAGAAATAATAAAAAACGAGATTTTTGCCCCATAGGGTGCAATACAGAAAATGCATAGGAAAATGTGTTGCACCTGACGGTGCAAAAAAATGTTTCGTCTGGTTTTCTACCAACATTTTACCCCGAATGGGGTAATCACGAAGATTTGCGTGGTTATATTACTCCCCTTCAGGGGTCTGGGGCCTTTTAAAATTTCTCCAATTCTGCCTTCACCTGTTCCATCAGCCACAAAGGCGTTGAGGTAGCACCTGCTATACCCACCTTGTCGCCGGGTGTAAACATCGAACTTTGAAGTTCATTAGAGGACGAAATAAAATAAGTGTTGGGATTATGTTTAAGACAAACTTCGAATAATACCTTGCCGTTGGACGACTTCCGACCCGAAACAAATACGACCTTATCAAATTTAGCCACAAAATCCGGAAGGTCTTTATCGCGGTTTGATACCTGGCGGCAAATAGTATCATTCGCTTTTACTTCATACCCGCGTGATAACAATTCGTTTTTAATGCTGTAAAATTTCTCGGTGCTTTTAGTGGTCTGGCTGTATAAGGTAATTTTTTGCGGCAGCTCCACATTATCCAGTTCGGCAATGTCCTGGAAAACCAGGCCTTCATTATTGGTTTGTCCTTGCAACCCAATCACTTCGGCGTGGCCGTGCTTACCAAATATTAATATTTTTTCGTTGCTATCGTGCGAGGTTTTTATCCTGTTTTGCAGCTTTAAAACCACCGGGCAGGAGGCATCTATCAGCATGATATTGTTTTCTAAAGCCAGCCGGTAAGTTTCAGGTGCTTCACCGTGTGCACGGATCAATACTTTTTCGTTATGTAAGTTTTTAAGG
>JANYAB010000133.1 GCA_025355225.1 Bacteroidota bacterium | reverse complement strand
TTCTTCAGAAAGCTCGTCCATACCCAAAATCGCGATGATATCCTGCAGTTCTTTGTAGCGTTGCAGAATTTCTTTTACACGCTGGGCAGTGTTGTAATGCTCGTCGCCCAAAATTTGCGGGCTAAGGATGCGTGACGTTGAATCCAGGGGATCAACCGCAGGATAGATACCCAGCTCGGCAATTTTACGAGATAGTACAGTTGTAGCATCTAAGTGAGCGAAGGTAGTAGCCGGCGCAGGGTCGGTCAAGTCATCCGCTGGTACATACACCGCCTGTACAGAGGTGATGGAACCGCGTTTGGTTGAAGTGATGCGTTCCTGCATGGTACCCATCTCTGTAGCCAACGTTGGTTGATAACCTACTGCTGAAGGCATACGACCTAATAATGCCGATACTTCGGAACCTGCTTGCGTAAAGCGGAAAATGTTATCGATAAAGAACAGGATGTCTTTTCCTTTTCCTTCGGCATCGCCATCGCGGAAATACTCGGCAATGGTTAATCCCGAAAGTGCCACACGTGCACGTGCACCCGGAGGCTCGTTCATTTGCCCGAACACAAAGGTTGCCTTTGATTCTTTAAGGTTTTCGATGTTTACTTTGGAAAGATCCCATGCTCCTTTTTCCATTGAATGCAGGAATTCTTCGCCATAATTGATAATACCCGATTCGATCATTTCGCGCAGCAGGTCATTTCCCTCACGGGTACGTTCGCCCACTCCGGCAAATACGGATAAACCCGCATAAGCTTTCGCGATATTGTTGATCAGCTCCTGGATCAGTACGGTTTTGCCTACACCGGCGCCACCAAAAAGACCGATTTTACCGCCCTTTACATAAGGCTCGAGGAGGTCGATCACTTTGATACCGGTAAATAAAATTTCGCTTTCGGTCGACAGGTCTTCAAACCTTGGAGGATTATTGTGAATAGGCCTTCCGTCTGTTTTGTCTACGTCGCCAAGGCCATCAATAGGATCGCCCACAACGTTGAACACCCGGCCTTTAATATCGTCGCCAATAGGCATCCTGATAGCAGATTCCAGGTCGGTAACCGGCATTCCGCGCAGTAAACCGTCTGTTGAATCCATTGCCACGGCACGCACGCGGTCTTCGCCTAAATGCTGCTGAACTTCCAGAATGACTTTCTGGCCATTCTCTTTTGTGATCTCTAACGCGTCATAAATCCTGGGAAGATGACCATCGTCAGCAAAGCTAACGTCAACAACCGGACCGATGATCTGTGAAATTTTTCCAATGTTTGGCATATATAACCTGGTAATTTAAAAGAATTTGTAATTGAAATAGTACCTATAAAATGCTTTTGTTTTAGAGCCGCAAAGCTATGGTTTTTCGGGAAATATTTAAATAGTGGCAGGAAATATTTTTAGGCAGGGTAGTTCATGGTTCACAGATGGCCGTTAATGGCTGTTTTTGAGTTGATAATTTACCGGAAATTCGTTACGAATTAAATATAAGTTAATATTTGTCAAATTGATGTCATTGATTTATATCCTAATTTATTATGTTTGTATACCAATCAGAATAAACCATTGTATCCCTAAATAATTTTTTATGAGAAAACTTTTACTTTTGGCGTTGGCCCTGGCGCCTGTATTGTCATTTGCACAGGGTTTCCAGGTTAACCTGGAAGGACAAAAGCAAATCGGTATGGGCCACACCGGGACAGGTATATTGCAGGATGGCGCCTCTGTTTTTTTTAACCCCGGCGCTGTGGCCATGCTGCCGCAAAATTATGTCCAGGCAGGCATCAGTCCGATATTTTACAAGTCTGATTTTAACCCGTCCGGTACATCCGTGCAGGACCACAACGCGAATAAAATCGCCTATCCGTTTACATTTTATGGCGTATGGGGTCCAAAGTCGGCTTGTTGGAAATTAGGCCTGGGTGTTTATACGCCCTTTGGCGGACTGAACTATTGGGGAAATACCTGGCAGGGAAAATATGTTTTAGAAAGCCTTGATCTGAAGGCCATTTATTTTCAGCCTACGCTGAGTATTAAGCTGGCCGATTTCCTTAGTGTTGGCGCTGGTTTTGTTTACAACCGTGGCAGCGTCGACCTTACACAGGCCATCCCTTTAGCAAATGGATCCGGGCAGCCAGGCCAGGCCGAATTGAAAGGTACCGGTAAAGGTTATGGCTGGAATGCGGGCATTTACATCAAAACAGAATCGGGAGTAACTATTGGCATCACGCACCGTTCGCAGGTAACCACTACAATTAGTAATGGCAATGCTATTTTTAATGTACCCGCCTCACTGCAAAGCAGTTTCCCGCAGCCAAATACTTTTAACTCAACCATACCTTTACCTGCTATCAATTCCATTGGTTTCGGGTTTTATCCCTGCAGCAAATGGGTATTAGCTTTGGATGTCAATTTGGTCGGTTGGGATATTTATAAAACCTTATCGTTTGATTATGCTTCCAATACCCCTGCGTTGCATGATACACACTCACCCCGGAACTACCAGGATGCAGTTAGTTTACGCGGTGGAGCCCAGTATAAAGCTAACGCTAACATGGCGTTGCGGTTTGGCGGAGGTTATGCCAGTACAGCAGTAAGGGATGGCTACGTAACCCCTGAGGCGCCTGATGCTAACCGGGTATATGTTACCGGTGGCCTTGGTTATACGCTGGCAAAACACCTCGACCTTGATGTTTCTTTCGAGTATGAGCATCTGATGAAGCGTACGCAAACCAATATCGAATCGCAGTTAGCGGGTACGTTTGAAACTAATGTATATATCCCCGGTATCTCACTTGCTTATCATTGGTAATCCTTAAAGAAATTAATTCATGAAAACGATCAGACTACATATTTATATCATTGCAGGGTTACTTTTATTGGGTGCCTGCAAGCCCAATATCGACACGCCCAAGCCGTCCCATGGTTCGGCTGATTTTACAAGGTACATCGCTGTTGGTAATTCGTTAACCGCGGGTTATGCTGATGGCGGTTTATATCTTGCCGGGCAGATGGTATCTTATCCAAGCATTATTGGCAAACAAATGCAGTCGGTTGGCGGTGGTGCTTTTAGCCAGCCATTATTTAGCACGACCCAGGCCAATGGGTCGGGTTATTTATCGCTTACCGGGTTCAATCCCAATGGTACACCTATTACGACACCGGTTACCACTAATTTGGCTATCACGGGACAACAGGCCATACCAGGATTTGGCAATGTTACCTTGTATGCCAAATATTCAGGCGAGATTAACAACTACGGCGTACCGGGCATCAAGTTATTTCATATTACCTACGCCCCTTATGGTAACCTGAACGGGTACTATGAGCGGTTGTTATCGGGCAATGAGGGTACACACACCACAGCCTATCTTGATTTTGTAACAGCAAAACCATTTACTTTCTTTTCCAATTGGTTAGGAAATAATGATGCGCTGGGTTACGCCACATCGGGTGGGGCAGGAGATGTATTAACGGATAAAAATACGTTTGCCCAGTTGTATGGATTGTTGATAAGCAAATTGACTGCCAACGGGCAAAAAGGCGTTGTAGGTACTATTCCTGATGTAACTTCTGTTCCGTATTTTACTACGATAACAGTTGGTGCAATTTTAGGGGCCGTGCAGAAGGCCAACCCTGCGGCCCAGGCACTTTTTATAAATGCACTTGTTTCCGGGACTACTTATGCGCCGCGCCCGGCCACGGCGAAGGACCTGATCGTGCTTACTTTTCCAACCAGTATGATTGGTCAGCCTGTTTCTACGCCATATGGAACACTTCCTTATGGATTAACGCCCTATTCACCTATTGACAATCAATATGTGCTTGACCAGAACGAGATTGCATTAACCGAGGATTACATAAACTCATATAACGCTACCATTAAATCAATTGCGGCTACAAACGGTTTGGCAGTATTTGATGCCTATACGTTCCTGAATAACATTAAACAGAATGGTTTAGTGGTTGATGGCGTAAGCGTCAATTCAGGCTACATCAGCGGTGGTTTGTTTTCCCTGGATGGCGTGCATTTAACACCGCGCGGCTATGCTATTGTTGCTAATGAGTTTATAAAAGCCATTAATGGAAAGTACGGTTCGTCTATTCCTGCGGTTAATATATCGGACTATAACGGGGTGAAGTTTCCGTGAGTTTAGTGGCAGCAGGTAGTAGCAGTTGCAGTTTAACAGTGCAACTGCCACTTTTATATTCCTTCAAAGCTCAGAACTATCTTCCCCATATGCTCACTGCTTTCCATTAGTTGATGCGCTTTGGATGCATCGCCCGCAGGGAAAACTGAATTGATAACAGATTTTATTTTTCCTGAAGCCAGCAATGGCCAAATATGTTCTTCCAGGTTTCGGGCGATTGCACTTTTGAACTCAACAGGCCTTGAACGCAGCATGGAGCCGGTAATGGTGAGTCTTTTACGCATTACTTGCGAAAGGTCTATTTGTACATCCTTGCCTTTCATAGTGTTGATCAGAACCAGTCTCCCCTCATCGGCGAGGGACTCAATATTGCCGGGGGTATAATCCCCGCCGATCATATCCAAAATTACATCCACGCCTTTACTGTTAGTAAGTTGCTTGATCACTTCCGGGAAACTGTCTGTTTTGTAGTTTATGGCATGTTCAGCTCCTAATTCTTCACAAAATCTACATTTCTCATCCGATCCGGCGGTAACATAAACCGCACTGCCCAACGCTTTAGCCATTTGGATGGCTGTGACCCCTATACCACTCGAGCCGCCATGCACCAGCAAAGTCTCACCTTTCTTTAATGCACCGCGGTCAAACACATTGCTCCACACGGTGAAGAAAGTTTCGGGTAGAGATGCTGCTTCCGCGAATGAAAGATTACCAGGGATGGGCAAGCATTGCCCTTCGGGCACATTACAATATTCCGCATAACCACCGCCCATCACCAGCGCACAAACTTTATCGCCAATCTTCCATCGGGCAACATTGGCCCCCATTTCAGCAACTACTCCCGCAATTTCCAGCCCCGGGATATCTGCAGGGGCTCCTGTTGGTGGTGGATAATTGCCCTTGCGCTGGAAAACATCGGGCCGGTTAATGCCTGCGGCGGCCACTTTTACCAATACCTCGTTTGGGCCGAAGGATGGTTTGGGGCGATCTTCGATCCGTAAAACTTCAGGGCCGCCGGGTTGAGTGATTACTATTGCTTTCAAGGGGCTAATTTATCAATAGTTAACTTTAGTTGAGGGTTTAATGTTTGTTGCCCACCCCTCCCTCTCCAAAGGAGAGGGCTCTAAGGAGCGTTTCTTTTTAAAGTCCTCTCCTTTGGAGAGGATTTAGGTGAGGCCCTACTCACTTCTCAAACTATCCACCGGATTAGCCAACGCCGCTTTAATGGATTGAAAACTTATCGTAATAAAAGCAATGATAACTGCTCCAAAAGCTGCTGATGCGATAACCCACCATGGTACATTTTGGCGGTAAGCAAACCCCTGGAGCCATTTGTACATCACAAGCCAGGCCAATGGTGTCGCGATCAATATGGAAATTAAAACCAATTTGATAAAATCACGGGATAGTAGTGTAATGATGGTAGATACGCTGGCCCCTAATACTTTACGTATGCCTATTTCCCGGTTGCGCTGTTCCGCAGCATAGGCCGCAAGCCCGAACAAGCCCAGGCAGGCAATTATCACTGCCAGGCTTGTAAACGATAGGAATATTTTACCCGTGCGTTGCTCAAATTTGTAGGCAGCGTCAAAATCCTCATTCATAAAGGAATATTCAAAATGCTGGTTCGGTGATAACTTATTCCATGTATTTTCTATTTTCGAAACAAAAGGAGCTAAATTTTTCGCATCGACCCTGACACTTAAAGCGCCCTTATCTTCGGATAAGATCATAACTACCGGTGTTATATTATCCCTTAGTGACTTAAAATTAAAGTCTTTCAAAACCCCAATAATAGTATATTCCTTTACTATGGTTTTCGTTCCCTGGGCCTGCGGGTGGTATAATTTCTTATTTAGGGGATCATTATAATAGCCAAGCATCCTGGCGGCTGTTTCATTGATGATGATGCTTGATGAATCAGTTTTAAATTGAGCTGAAAAATTTCTTCCTTTTGAAATGCCCATGCCCATGGTATTTAAATAATCTTCATCAACGGGCCATACCTCAGTAAACAGTGCGCTTTTCGCGTCCGGTGTTTTATTGGTAAAAACAGCATCGGGCGCCCTCAGGCTGCCTGTTGGCAAAAAACCTGTTAGGGTAGCATTTGCAACGCCGGGTATTTGTTTAACTTCTTCCTTCAGTGTTTTGGCATTGTCGAGCACATCAACATTTTTTATTACCAGCACCTGGTTGCGGTTAAAACCCAGGTCTTTGTGTTGAATGAAATTCAATTGATTATAAATCACGAGCGTGCCGATAATCAAAAAAATAGATATAGAAAATTGAAGCACCACCAAAAAATTACGGAAATTGCTTCCTTTAAAACCTGTTGACAGTTTACCTTTTAATACATGAATCGGCTGAAAACCTGAAAGGTAGAAGGCCGGGTATGACCCTGCCAGCGTACCAACAACTATTATAATTGCTGCTGAAAATGGCAACAACCACTTGAGCGTCTGCAAAGAGATTGATAATTCCTTACCCGACATTTGATTAAACAACGGAAGTAATGCCCATGCCGACAGCACGGCTATAACTGTAGCAACAAGCGTTACCAAAAGGGATTCGGAAATAAATTGGGTGATCAAACTTTTGCGTGACGAGCCAAGCACCTTGCGCACACCTACTTCACGGGCCCGGTTAGCCGAACGTGCTGTAGAAAGATTCATGAAATTGATGCAGGCGATGAGCAGGACGAACAATGCGATAGCGGAAAAAATATAAACATAGGTAATGCTGCCATTGGATCCCAGTTCGTATTGCCTGTTCGATCGTAGGTGGATGTCGGTAAGCGGCGTAAGATTTACCTTAATATAATTTCCGCTCTTTTCCATTTTGGCATAGTTATCAACTCCGAAATGCTTCCTGGTTAGCGCATTCAGCTTTGATTCAAAATTTTTATGGTCCACGCCTTGTTTAAACAATATATAGGTGCTAAAGCTGAAATTATTCCAGTTGTTATCCCTGCTTGTTGCCAATGAGGGCATCGACAAGAGATAATCAAAATTGAAATGGGATTGCGAAGGCATGTTACGGATCACGCCTGTTATTTTAAAGCTCTTATTTTCTGTAACAAGAAAAAGGTACTGCCCCACCACATTTGTTTTGTTGAAATATTTTTGAGCCGCCTGTTCGCTGATCACTACGGTATTAGGTTCTGTCAACGGGTTTTTTGAGTCGCCATCTACCATCGGTAAAGTAAACACGTCGAAAATACCCGGGTCTGCATATGCTACCTTGTTTTCAATCATATTTTCATTCCCTTTTTTAATACGGGTGCCTGTGGATGCGATCAGTCTTACGGCCTTTTCCACTTCAGGAAAATTACTCAGGCTCGCAGCGAGTGGCGGAGGTGATATAGCATAAGAGCTGCTGTTACCGCCATATTTTATATCTGTATTAATCCGGTATATCCTGTTGGCTTTGGTGTTGAACCGGTCGTAGCTCAATTCATCAACCACATAAAATACAATTAGCAGGCAGGTCGCTAATCCCAACGCTAAGCCTAAAACATTAATTATTGTAAACCCCTTGTTTTTTAAGAGGCTTCGGGCGGCGGTCTTAATATGATTTTTGAACATGGCGGGTGGAAATAAATGACTTGATTTGGGTGTTATTTTACTGAACCTAAGCTATGTAATGATTTTTAAACTATTTGTTAAATAAAGTTAAAAACGCAATTGCTGGCTTTTAATTCAAAACATGCTGATGAAAAATATTGTATTGAAGGATATTTATTCTTTTTTTGCAGAAAATCAGCTTATGTCATTACAACCAGGCCAGCCTGCACCAAAGTTCACTTTAGTATCTTCTGAAAAGAAGGAAGTCTCATTATCTGATTTTAAAGGTAAAAAAGTAGTTATACATTTTTTCCCGATGGCTTTTACTGGCGTTTGCACCACTCAATTGTGCAACGCACGTGATGATTTTGGCTACTATGATGGCCTTAATGCCCAGATATTGGGGATATCCGTTGATTCGCCTTTTACCCTCGCAAAATTTAAAGAAACACTCAATCTTCCATTTTCGTTACTGTCAGACTTTAATAAAGAAGTTTCAACAGCATACGGAGCTATATATGAGCAATTTGTATTTAACTTAAAGGGAGTATCCAAACGGGCTGCATTTGTTATTGATGAAGAACAGAATATCATTTATGCTGAGGTGCTTGAAGTGGCTACCGATTTGCCTGATTTTAATGCTATTGCAGAGATTGTAAAGTAATTTTGAAAAATATTATAGAGGTTTGAAAAGAAATCCTATTTTTGCAGTCCGTTAAAAAAAGCACTTGTAGCTCAATTGGATAGAGCACCTGACTACGGATCAGGAGGTTAGGGGTTCGACTCCCTTCAAGTGCACAAAAGTGCAGTTAGCTCGATAGGGTAGTGCACAAAAAGCTTTATAAGGCTTAATTACCGAATAAAGGCACATAATAGCTCAATTGGATAGAGCATCCCGATTGCAAATCGGGCAGGTTAGGGGTTCGACTCCCTTCAAGTGCACAAAGCACAGTTAGCTCAATTTGGCAGAGCATTCCGACGAAAATCGGGAAGGTTAGGGGTTCGACTCCCTTCGAGTGCGTAGGATTTGGGCCTTTCTGTACGTACTGAAGGGCCTTTTTAAATTTTCAACCGATAACTATGCTGAATTTAGTTCTGTTTG
>JANYAB010000083.1 GCA_025355225.1 Bacteroidota bacterium | reverse complement strand
AAAAAATTCATGACCATTTGAAAAGTTACTTCCTGCGGGTAGGGCGTTACCCCATCTAAAGCAATGCCATGGTCGCCGGCAAAAACTACAACGGCCGGAGCAGTTAAGGCGGGGGAAAGGCTTTGTTGGATGAGGCCTATTTGCTTAGCCAATACTTCCAATCTCCCCAGCGCTCCAACAGGTTTGGTTTTGAGATCAATCTTGTTTTGTAAACTTTGTTCTAAAGCTTTATCGGGTGATTTTATGCTGAATATCTTCATTAAATGTACAATTTTAGGGACGAAATTAAATTTTGTTTAGCATTATTACTATCTATTAATCAGTATATTACTATGTAAATACTGAAGTTTATGTTTATGTAAATTATTGATGTTGGTTATCTATATTAAAAGTGATTGCCAAATTAAATTTGGTTTGGCTATGCTATAAAACATAACTATTTATAAAACAGATATTTATATCAATCTATCTCAGCTAATAATTATACCTGAAGTAGGCGTCGGTATAATCTCTTCTCATTTCAGCGAAACGGGTCGAAACGTGCTTTAAAAACTCTTCATCAAGTAATTCGAATACACTGTTAACGCCATCGGTCAGATCTATTTCAGGTATCTTGTAACTTTGTTCCAGGGTGTCCTGCTCAATTTTAACAATGAATTTTTGGTTCATGTTCAGTATCGATATTTTAAAATCGGGGTGTGGTAGTTCGGCAATAATTCTCATAATTCGTCAAATTTAATTAATCCCTTTAAAGGATCGATATTGTTTAAAGTACCCATGCTGGCAACCGGTTTAAACCGGGCAAAAAGTTCTTCACCATACCAACCTTCGTCCCTGGTTTTTTTAATTACGTCGGTATGCGCTTTGGATTGATAAGCAAATGCCTTTACATCGTCCAGGCTGTCCCATATTGAAAATGTTGCTTGCCTGTAAAGCAGTCTTTCACCGATGCCTAAAGAGTAAATGAAACCTGGGGCATTCCTCATTAAAGTGGCAACCTCATCCACGTTATTCCAAAAGCTCTTCAACTTGTTTAATCGGATCGTTGCCCTTGTCAACACCGCTATGGGGCCTTGATAGTGTTCAATAACAGGTATTCCAAATGGTTCCTTGCCATCCCATTTGCCATGGCTTTGCAGCGGGGCGCATAAAATCGTCCATTTCTCCGCTTTAAATGCATCCCACCAGCGCGTAATGAATGATTGTTTATAGAATGTATCAAAATCTTCGCGGCTGTCCCAAGCCGCTAATAGGCCCCATTGCTGCCAGTCGGGACTAAGGTCAAACGAGCCGTTACGGCCACATCCCAGCAGTTGCCAGAAGGAGCAGCCCTTCTGCAATCGCATAGGCAATCTATGCACAGCCATTGCAAACAATGCAAAAGGAATAAATATCTTACGATAGCGTACTATGGTTAGACTAACGATCATAAGGACTAAATAAAAGATTAAATATGAGATTTAGGTTATTTAATTTCAAAGGCGCTTAACTACATTTGTTTTATGGCCGAAGACTTAACTATTGTCCGTTCAACTGACAAAAAAGAGCAATATCTATCGCTAATTCCTCAAATAGAAGCATTACTTTACGGTGAGGCTGATTTAATTGCCAACCTGGCAAATGTATCCGCCGCGCTAAAGGAGCAGTTTAAATGGTTTTGGGTAGGCTTTTACCTTGTTAAGGGTGATGCACTGGTGTTAGGCCCGTTCCAGGGGCCTGTTGCATGTACACGTATAAACAAAGGTAAAGGCGTGTGCGGGGCGGCATGGGAGCAAGCGAAAACCCTGACCGTTCCGGATGTGGAAGCTTTTCCGGGGCATATCGCCTGCAGCTCACTTTCGCGTTCGGAGATCGTTATTCCTATTTTTTACAATGACCGGATAGTTGGCGTCCTGGATGTTGATAGTGAAGAACTGGATCAATTTGACCAAACGGATGCGCAGTACCTGGAGCAAATTGTTAAACTGCTTCAATTTTAATGAGCAGCATATTTCTAATTCCAGGCTTAGGGGCTGATTGCCGTATCTATAAAAATATTGATTTAAAGGGTTATGAGGCAGTGCACGTGGAATGGATAGAACCAGGTAAAAGCGATACTTTAGCATCTTATGCACAAAAGCTTATTGATCAATATAATATTATTCCAAAATCCATCGTCATCGGGAATTCATTAGGCGGAATGATAGCTGTGGAGATCGCTAAAAAGGTTGACTTGGATAAGATAATTCTTATCTCAAGTATAAAGTCCGTTGATGAAGCTCCCTGGTATTTTAGTTTTTTCCGGGCCACAAAACTCCATCATCTTATCCCCGTACAGAAATTGACTTCTCTTGAATTTTTAATTGAATATGCTTTCGGCGGGATGTCTGAAAAAGATCAGCAGCTTTTCGCCGATATGCTCAGGAATACATCCCCAAGGTTTGTGAAATGGGCGGTAGATGCTATTTTACTATGGGATAATCATTTCATAACTAAAAACGTTTACCATATCACCGGCGACCGGGATAAAGTATTCCCGTATAAAAAAATCAAAGGAGCCACCATCGTTAAAGGGGGCACTCATGTAATGATCTTTACAAAAGCCAGGGAAATCAATATCTGGTTAAAAAATATATTGACAAATTGAAGATTCCTCACTCATTTTACCTTGGTTCAGATGTAGTAGCTATCAGCAAAAGCTTGTTAGGAAAGTATTTATTTACTTCTATTGATGGTTTAACCACTGGTGGACATATTGTTGAAGTAGAAGCATATAATGGCGTTATTGACAAGGCTTCTCATGCTTTCGGTAATCGAATAACTCCCCGCACCCAGACCATGTACCAGGAGGGTGGAATTGCTTATATCTATTTATGCTATGGCATTCACGAGATGCTGAATGTGGTTACATCCATCGAAGGTCAGCCGCATGCAATACTGATCAGGGCTATTGAACCGACTACCGGCATTGATATTATGCTTCGTCGTCGTAATATGCCTGTCCTTAAGCCATCCATAACTGCTGGCCCGGGTTCAGTTGCAAAAGCGTCGGGAATATCACGAAAAATTAACGGGATCAGCCTGCAAAGCGATACACTTTGGATCGAAGACAGGGGGCTAAGTTTCAGTGATGAAGAAATTGCGGTTGTACCGCGAATAGGGGTAGCTTATGCTGGTCAGGACGCTCTATTACCTTATCGTTTTTATGTAAAAGGCAATATTTATGTAAGCAAACCCAACAAATAATTGTAGAGACGCAATGCATTGCGTCTCTACAATTTGTAATATTGACCTATGGATTACCAGGACACGTTAGAATTTGCCATAAGTCTTGACGAACAGGACGAATTAAAAGATTTCCGTGCTGAATTTTTGATACCCCAGCATGAGGGCAGGGATGCTATTTACTTATGCGGAAACTCTTTGGGGCTTCAACCAGTAGTTACAGAAAAGTATCTCGCCTCCCAATTGACGAGTTGGAAAGAATTGGCAGTGGAGGGTTGGTTCCAGGGGGATGACCCCTGGTTAAGCTACCATCATCAGCTTAAACAGCCGCTGGCTAACCTGACAGGGGCTAAAGCCGAAGAGATAACGGTAATGAATTCACTTACAGTAAATCTTCACTTATTACTTGTAAGTTTCTATCAACCACCAAGTAAAAGATTCAAAATACTAATGGAGGGCGGCGCTTTTCCATCAGACCAATATGCGATTGAAAGCCAGGTTAATTTTCATGGATATGATCCAACGGAAGCGATCATAGAACTGTTTCCACGCGATGGAGAGTTTACTTTGCGGACTGAAGATATCATAAAAGCCATCGATCAAAATGCGAATGAACTGGCGCTGGTGTTGTTTGGCGGAGTGAATTATTATACCGGGCAGCTTTTCGATATGGGCGCTATCACGGATGCTGCTCATGAGGCTGGTGCCTATGCGGGATTCGACCTGGCACATGCTGTTGGTAATGTACCATTAAAGCTACATGATTGGGATGCTGACTTCGCCTGCTGGTGTTCTTACAAATACATGAACTCGGGTCCCGGTGGCATCAGCGGAATTTTTGTGCACGAAAAGCATTTTAACAACCCTCAGTTGAAGCGCTTTGCAGGCTGGTGGGGATATAGTCCAGACAAACGTTTTTTAATGGCACCGGGCTTTGTTGCGGCAAATGGAGCGGATGGCTGGCAGGTGAGTACCAGCCCGATTTTATTGATGGCGGTGCATAGAGCCGCATTGGATGTATTTGAAAAAGCAGGAGGTTTAGATAAATTACGCGCTAAGAGCGTTCTGCTTACCGGTTATCTTGAATACCTGGTACGGCAGATCAACCTGCAGCATGGTGAGGAATTATTGAAGATCATAACTCCAGACAGCCCAAATGAGCGCGGTTGCCAGTTATCAATTGTTTGCAAGCGCGATGGTAAGGCTATTTTTAATTACCTCGCTAAAAATGGGGTAATT
>JANYAB010000045.1 GCA_025355225.1 Bacteroidota bacterium | reverse complement strand
GCTGGAATTTCCCAAATACAGGGCGTTTGCACAGTCGTTCCCTAATACAGTTTCTTATGCGGAAGGGTTCGGCTGGTCGGCAGATTATAGCGACCCCAATAGGTTTGATTACGGCTATTTTGTAACCGCGCATGAGTTGGCGCACCAGTGGTGGGGGCACCAGGTGGTGCCAAATCGTACAAGAGGCTCTAACCTGATATCAGAAGCACTGGCTGAATATACTGCCCTGATACTGACCCAAAGAAAATATGGGAAAGATAATATGAAACGTTTTTTAAAAGGTGAAATAGATGGTTATTTACGCGGCCGCGCTAATGAAGCAAAAAAAGAAAACACATTTATTAATTGCAACCGCCCTTATGAATGGTATAATAAGGGTTCATTAATACTATATGGTTTGCAGGATTTGATCGGCATGGATACATTAAATAAAGCTTTGCACGAGTTCAGGGATGCTTATGCATTTCATACAAAGCCGCCTTATCCGGGCAGCAACGACCTGTATCGTTATATAGCCAAACACGTGCCCGACAGTGTAAAATACTACCTTGACGATACCTGGAACAAGATCACCTTATACGAAAACAAAGTGCTGGATGCTAAAGTAACACCAACCGGCAAAAAGAATGAGTATAAGATCGATCTGAAAGTAAGTACCCGTAAAATGTATGCCGACAGCGCCGGAAACGAAAAGCCTGCGGCAAAAATGAATGATTACATCGACATAGGCGTATTCGCTGCAGAAAGTAAGGATAAAGATGGCCGTACCCAAACCAACCCGCTTTACTTGAAAAAGCATAAGCTCACCGCCGGGGTGCACGATATACAGTTAATTGTAAAAGGTAATGCACCTGTTAAAGTTGGGATCGATCCATATGTTAAGTTGATAGACCGCATTCCGGATGATAATGTGAAGGATCTATAGGTAAGAATGAATATCGAATAATGAATTTTGAACGCCGAAACATCGAAGTAGACGTAGGAGTTATAAAGTAGAACCTGTATATATAGAAACTTACGAAGTTTTTTAAACTTCGTAAGTTTTTTAGAATAACGAAGTAATAAACCTAATCAACCACTTAACTTAATCCAACTCAATCAACTAAATCAACAATTCTCCTTTTAAATTCAAAACATTATTCCTACCTTTGACGTCCCTGAAAGGAGGTATTTGGGAATTATGATCATTATTAACGTAAAAGACGGCGAATCATTAGATAAAGCATTAAAACGCTTTAAGAAGAAATTTGAAAAGACCGGTGTTTTAAGAGAACTTCGCAGCCGTCAGGCATTCGAGAAGAAATCCGTTACCCGTCGTCACGTGGTAAAACATGCCATCTACAAACAAAATATGAATTTGGAAACAAACGTTTAATTCTTGTAAAAGAATTTTAAGTTTTTTTGAAATATATTAAAACTATTTGTACATTCATCTTTCGGGTGTACAAGTAGTTTTTATGCTTTTGGAGCGGTTTATACAATATATTCAATACGAAAAACGGTACTCTCCGCATACGGTCTCCGCTTACCAGTCAGACCTTGACCAGTTTTATAAGTTTCTCAACTATCCTGAGCAAACAATAACCCACCCTTCCGAAATTACTTATCAGCATATCCGCAACTGGATGGTGCATTTAATGAGCGATAAAACCGCCAGATCGGTTAATCGCAAAATAGCCACCCTGCGCAAATATTTTAAATTCCTGCTTCGCGAGGGGCTTATAACTAACAACCCTGCTTCAAAGATACAATCGCCCAAAAGCCTTAAGCACCTGCCTGTGGTTGTTGAGGATACCAAACTGAACGCTCTATTAAATGATAATAGTGTTTTCGGGGATGATTTTGAAGGTTTGCGTGATAAACTGGTTTTGGAAACCCTTTTTGGAACCGGTATCCGGCTGGCAGAGTTAGTTACGCTAAAAGAGAAAGACATAGATATCTATGAAGGCACGATAAAGGTTTTAGGCAAGCGCAACAAAGAGCGTATCATTCCCATCAACTACGAATTAAAAAAATTATTAGGTGAATACCTGGATTTAAAGAAAAGTGAAAATTTTAGTAACAATTCCCTAACATTAATCGTTACAAATAAAGGTGCGGAAGCATATCCTAAGTTTATCTATTTAATAGTGAAGAAATACCTTTCCTATATATCTACCCAAAACAAAAAAAGTCCACACGTGCTGAGGCACACATTTGCAACAAGCCTGCTAAACAGCGGGGCTGATCTCAATGCAATAAAAGAACTCTTAGGGCATGCAAATCTCAGCGCCACACAAGTTTACACTCACAGTTCAGTTGAGCGATTAAAGTCTATTTACAAACAAGCCCATCCAAAGGCATAATTAAGGAGGAAACATGAAAATTACCGTGCAGTCTATTCGTTTTAATGCAGACAAGAAATTATTGGATTTTATTCAAAAGAAAACCGATAAGCTGGATCAATACTATGATCGTATTATTAGTGGCGAGGTTTATTTAAAATTAGAAAATGTTGAAGACGTAGCAAATAAGATTACCGAGATAAAACTGATGCTACCGGGTAATCAATTATTCGCAAAAGAGCAGTGTAAGACGTTTGAAGAAGCCACCGACCTCGCTGTTGAGTGCCTGCGCAAGCAAATTGAGAAGCATAAACAAAAGAAAGCCATTGTTGCCGAAACGGCTAAAAAAGCCGTTTTATTAACTACTGGCGAAGAATATTAATAACAACAGGCAATAAAAAATTGCAGGGATCGGTGGGTTTAAAGCCCGCCGATTTTTTTTTATGAATTTTGCAGCGAAGTTATAGCAGATTTCCGGCTTATACCATAATCCCTAAATATTTACTTCAGGTTTCTAAAATTTTCTAAGCTTATTAACTTATTTGTTACGCCGGTAATACACAAGCTGTCAGCAACCATTAAAATTCAAACTTTTCGTAACTTAGGGTGGCTGAATAATAATTTCCATTTTTTTCAACAGTCCATATTTCTCTTAAAGTAAAAAATTCGATTTCAATATCAAGTTAAATTTATAAAACGAATAATGCATCAATTACTATATGACTACATATATGGTAAAACAGGAATTGACCCAAAAGCCTTTTCTGAATTTTGTCACTACTTTAAACCTAAAAAAGTTAAGAATAATGAATTTATTGTAAGAGAAGGAGATATTTGCAACTATAATATTTTTGTAAATAAAGGGTGCCTTAAAATCTTTTCATTAAATGAAAAAGGAAAGGCTTTTGTAAGATATTTTGTATTTGAAGGTAAATTTGGCACTGCGTTAAGCAGCTTTATAGAAGGCAGCCCCTCATTCGAATATGTTCAGGCAATTGAACCTTCAGAAATTCTGATAATTTCGAAAAAGGATTTTTTTTATCTGGTAAAAACAATACCTGAAATAAATTTTATCTATCGGGATGTTTTGGAGATGGCATATGTGACATCACAAAAAAGGATTTATGATTTGCAGGGAAAGAGTGCTTTTGAACGACTTAAGTGGCTAATGGAATATCAACCAAAGATATTGGCGCGGCTGTCAAACAAAGTCGTAGCCTCCTATTTGGGTATTACTCCGTATACCCTAAGCAGACTAAAAACAGAGTTTTAGCAAAAGGAATTTTTGAAAACGTTGCTGTACAGCAACTCTTGGATGAAGATCACTGCATACTTTTGTGCTATAAACCAAAAGAAAATGAAGCAATCTCTTTATATCCGGGTCATTTTACTGTCAATCGGATTGTCGGCCGGATACCCGTCACTCAATAAAGCGCAAACGGTGAGCGGGAATCGTAAAAAGGTGATGCTGATGAATCGTATTGGCCCGTCATCTTCTGAATTATTTGTAGCTAATTCGGATGGCACCAATGAGCACAAGCTTTTTGAAAAATCGGGATTTGATTATCATGCATCTTACTCAAAAGACGGCAAATGGATTGTTTTCACCTCGGAACGCGCAGGGTCGGGCCAGGCAGATATTTACCGCGCTCACCCCGATGGCACAGGTTTAGAACAACTTACCACTGACCCGGCCTTTGATGATCAGGCGGCACTATCTCCTGATGGTAAGAAGCTTGCATTCGTATCGTCGCGTATATACCGTACTGCCAATATATGGATATTGGATATTAAGTCTAATAAAGTTGAGACTCTTACTGGTCGTGCCAATATAAAAGGGGATACTTTGAAACCAAACGGTTATTTCAGGCCGGCTTGGTCGCCAGATGGTAAATGGATAGCATTTGCGTCAGATAGAAATACAGAATGGAAAGGACATGGTAACGGTACAGGATGGGAACATGTGCAAGAACTTCGAATTTACGTAGTAAAGGCAGATGGCACAGGGTTACAGCAAATTTCAAAGGACAGCGTATGCTCAGGTTCGCCGCAATGGTCGCCCGATGGCAAAAAGGTTGTTTTTTACGAACTGCCGGTTGAACAAACCTGGGACGCGCGAACCTCATTTTTGTCTGCCAGGGCAACATCTCAAATCATTTCCGTCGATATTAAAACCGGCGAAAGAAAAGTTCTTACAACCGGACCGGGGTTAAAATTATTGCCTCAGTATATCAGTGCCGACAACGTTGGATACCTGGCTAAAGCAGGGCCAAATGAAGGCATCGGTTATACTAATGGCACACCAATTAAACGCAAATTACGCTCGCCATCTTGGTCTGCCGACGGAAGTAAGGTGGTTTATGAAAAGCAGGATTGGAAACCAAGGGAGCAAAACCAATTGCTTTACAGTTGGGAAAATAACTACGAGTACCGATACACTGATGTTTTCCCTGGGTTCGCAGCGGATGGTAAACTGGTAATCACTGAAAAAGATGATAATTCATCTATTGCCGTGCTGGATGCAGATGGCACTAATAAAAAGAGAATTTTCAATGCTGAAGGTGGGTCAGCATTTTATCCAAACTGGTCGGCAGACGGGGAAAGGGTGGCTTTTGGCTATGGCGGCTTTTTTCAGGATCGCAAAACTCAAGGTGCTAAAATAATGATGGTAAAACGTGACGGTACCGGATTAAAAGACCTTACAGACGGCAAACCAAATGCGGGGTTCCCCAGTTTTTCGCCGGATGGAAAAAATATTGTCTTCAGGGTTTTTGGAACAGATCAACACGGATTGCGGATAATGAATATTGAAGACCACTCTGTAAAAGTTTTAACAAACGATTATGATAATCTGCCAGATTGGTCGCCAGACGGCAAGAAAATACTATTCACCCGCAAACACGATGGCAATAATTTTGATATTTTTACAATTGATCCAGACGGAACGGGTCTAAAACAACTGACTACTTTGCCGACAAATGATGCTCATGCCGTTTGGACTGCTGACGGTAAACAGATAATGTGGAACAGTGGAGAGTATGGCTTTAAGGAAGAAGCAGCACTGAGCGACAATACTTTTCAACCTTATGGTGTTATATTTATTATGAATGCTGACGGCACCAACAAACGGCCGCTAACAGATAGCCCATGGGAAGATTCGATGCCGCGATTTGTGCCACCAAGCAGATAATAATTGATTTACTTGCTTTCCTGGTAGTGGTTGCTTGCCCGAAATCCTTATTCCCGGACAAGCTAAAAACTCATAATTATAAGCCCTCACCCTGCAAATCCATTAAAAAAATAGCTAATCGGGTCCGTTTAAAGCCCGCCGATTTTTTTTTGTAAAATAATTTTGAACAGGTATAAAATTTTGTAAATTTGCAATCCCTTTTGGAAAGGTATATAAACCTGTTATTATTTGTAAAGGGGTGGTTCTTTAAAATAAAAAATTTAGGCCCGTAATTTAAGCTGGCGGAATTCAGGAAAAATGTTAGCAGTATACAGTTGGCGGTATGCAGGATTTAACTGCAAACTTTGAACCGATAACTGCAAGAAAAAAGTTGGCAGTATACAGTTGGCGGTGTGCAGAGTTTTAACTGCAAACTGAAGACTGGCAACTGCAAATTAAAGCATGCCTCCTTAGCTCAGCTGGTAGAGCGACTGACTTGTAATCAGTAGGTCATTGGTTCGATCCCGATAGGAGGCTCTGTTAATTTCGGATTTCGGATGTTCAATTTCGGATTTAAAAATTCGAAATCGTAAATCGTAAATTCGAAATCAACAAATGGGGGGATACCAGAGCGGTCAAATGGGACGGACTGTAAATCCGTTGCTTCGGCTACGAAGGTTCGAATCCTTCTCCCCCCACAATGGAGTTGGCAGTTACCAGTTTTCAGTTAGCAGTAAAATGCAAACTGGCAACTGTAAACTGCGAACTGAATAAAAAGCGGAAGTAGCTCAGTTGGTAGAGCGATAGCCTTCCAAGCTATAGGTCGCGAGTTCGAACCTCGTCTTCCGCTCTGTTACAGTAGGCGGTATGCAGTTGCCAGTTTGCAGGTAGTGTTATAACTGCCAACTGAGAACTGAAAACTGCAAACTAAATTAGCCGACGTAGCTCAGTGGTAGAGCACTTCCTTGGTAAGGAAGAGGTCATGGGTTCAAATCCCATTGTTGGCTCGGCGTATTACAAACGACAATTAAATATAAAATTAACCTACAAAAATTTTTATAAATCATGGCAAAAGAAAAGTTTGACCGCAGCAAGCCGCACTTAAACATCGGTACCATCGGTCACGTTGACCACGGTAAAACAACCCTTACCGCAGCTATTACCAAAGTATTAGCTGACAAAGGTTTCTCAGAAGCTCGCTCGTTCGATTCGATCGACTCGGCTCCTGAAGAAAAAGAGCGTGGTATTACTATTAATACAGCGCACGTTGAGTACTCAACTGCAACCCGTCACTATGCTCACGTTGACTGTCCTGGTCACGCGGATTATGTGAAGAACATGGTTACAGGTGCGGCTCAAATGGACGGTGCAATTATAGTTGTTGCCGCCACTGACGGTCCAATGCCTCAAACTCGTGAGCACATTTTGTTAGCCCGCCAGGTAGG
>JANYAB010000040.1 GCA_025355225.1 Bacteroidota bacterium | reverse complement strand
TATAGTAGGAAACCAAATATTAAAAACATGAAAATATTAGCAATTTTGATTACTCTGTTATTTGTTGCCCCGTCTTCGGTTTACGAATTCAAACTCAAGGACATTGACGGCCAGGATTTTTCGCTTGCCAAATACCACGGTAAAAAAGTACTGATCGTTAACACAGCATCAAAGTGCGGTTTTACCCCTCAGTATGCCGAGCTGCAAAAATTAGCCGACATGTATAAAGACAAAGTTGTAGTTGTTGGATTCCCGGCAAACAACTTCGGTCAGCAGGAACCCGGTACTGCTACTGAAATTAAAACCTTTTGCCAAAAAAATTATGGCGTTACTTTTCCTTTAAGCACAAAGATCAGTGTTAAAGGCGATGATATCGATCCGCTGTTTAAATATCTAACATCAGCTCCAAACCCAGATTTTACAGGCGAGATCAAATGGAATTTTGAGAAGTTCCTGATTGATGAAAATGGCAATTTGATCCATCGTTTTCGTTCACAAACTACACCTTTGTCTCCGGAATTAACCAAATATTTAAATTAAGGCGGATAATTTTAAAATAAAAGGGCTCCCTGGTACCAGGAAGCCCTTTTATTTTAAACGTTTTTATTTGTGTAGCCTAATGTGTTTTGATCGAATCCACTCTTTTGATCGAATCTTGCTTAGCCTTTGCTGCTTTCTTCTTCTTCTTATTGAAAAATCCCTTTAAAAGAAAGTTCCCCTGGGCAGCTTTTAAGTCTTCATTTAATGTACTGGTGGTCTTGTGAACATTTGCCATTGTAGTTTTTGCCTGTTTAACGGTTCCTTCAAGATCTTTAGCCATTTTATCGTTATTTAACAGCCTGCCGATGCTTCCTTTTCCGCTGTTTACTTTATTCACCAGTGTGGAAAGCCCTTGTACCAAGTCGCCGGCATTGTCGGCTATCTTAGTGAATTTCCCTATTATCTTATCAACATCCAGCGGGTTAACCACGGCTAATTGCTCGCCTCCAGATACTGTCTCATTACTTGTACCGCCGCCAGGTGCGATTACTACAAGCTTATCGCCCATTAAGCCATCGCTGCCTATGCTTAGTCTGGCATCCTTTTTAATGAATTTTTTTACACCTTCATTCAGGGTAAGCGTTACTTTTACTGAACTGTCCGTTACTATTTCTATATTTTGAACAACGCCTACATTAATACCAGCAAAACGAACATTATTGCCCACCTGGAGGCCGCTAACGTTTTTAAATAGCCCATTTACATTAAATGTAGTAGTAAATAGGCTTTTCTTATTGCCGATTAAAAAAATGGCGAGAACAAGAACAGCTATTCCTGCTACAGTAAATAAGCCAATCTTTACTTTTTGTCCCGAAGTGGTTTTCATATTGATTAATTAAAAAATGATCTTACTAATTCTTCCTTTGATTTTTTTAGCTCATCAAACGAGCCTTCAGCTATAAATTCTCCGTCATTCATTATCACTATACGATCGGCTGTTATCCTTGCGCATTCCATATCGTGGGTAATGATTACTGATGTGGTTTTATATTTCTTCTGCATTTGCAGGATCAGTTCGCTGATCTCCCTCGATGTAATCGGGTCAAGTCCGGTGGTTGGTTCATCGTAAAGCATAATTTCGGGCTTTACAACTAAAGTGCGGGCCAAACCAACCCGCTTACGCATACCACCCGACAGATCGGACGGCATTTTTGCAATTACATTTAACAAACCAACACCGCCAAGCACCTCTTTAACCCGCTGATCGATTTCGTTTTTGTCCTTTAACTTCAATACCCTGGTTAATGGAAATTCGAGGTTTTCCCTAACGGTCATTGAATCGTATAACGCCCCGCCCTGGAACAGGAAACCAATCCGCATACGTAACTCTTTTAGTTGCTTTTCATTCATAGCGGTCACATCCTCACCAAAAACGGTTAATGTTCCCCCATCGGGTATCAGCATCCCAACTATACATTGAATACTAACAGATTTACCCTGGCCGGATTTACCCAACACCACAACATTTTCTCCACTTTTAACGTCAAGCGTGATATTTTTTAAAACGTGATTGGAACCAAATGACTTTTTAAGACCTTTAATATGGATCACTACTTTATCCTTTTTGGGGGATGACTTACTTTTCTGTTCGATATTTTTGCCAGATTCTTCCATATTATTTGGTATAAAAAAGTAAACTGCTTATCTGGACCACAATTGCATCTACCACAAATATCCAAAGCGAAGCGGTTACCACAGCCGAATTAGCTGCAAGGCCCACGCTTTCTGTTCCGCGATTAGAGTTGTACCCTTTATAACATCCTATAAATCCAATGATAAATCCAAAAAATATGGTTTTAACGAATGCCGGCAACAAGTCTGTGAAATCAATTGAAGCGATGCACTTGTTAAAGTAAAGCAAGCCGCTAACACTACTGGTAATATTGATGGCTAAGAAACCGCCGACAAGGCCTAAAACATCCCCTAAAAGCGTTAATATTGGCACCATAAAGGTTGTGGCGAGTATACGTGTAACTACCAAGTACTGCAGCGGATTAGCGCCCGAAACCTCCATAGCGTCTATCTGTTCGGTTACCTTCATGCTGCCCAGTTCGGCACCTATTCCTGAAGAAATTTTACCGGCACAAATTATGGCTGTAATTATCGGACCTATTTCGCGCACAATAGAAACCGCTAATGTTTTGGGCAGCATACTCAATGCTCCAAAATTAATAAGGGTCGGCCTTAGCTGCAGCGCTAAAACCAACCCCATAATAAATGCTGTAGTTCCAACCAGCATAAAAGATTTATAGCCTATTTCATAGCACTGGCGCACAAACTCCGACCACTCAAAGCCGCCCCGGAAAACATTTCTAAAAAATCCTTTAAAAAATATAACCTGGTCTCCACTCCCCTCAAGCCATTTCTTCCATCCTGGTACTACCTGTTCTGCCGTTTCTGCCATGGGTTTATTAAATTGATTGCCTATTCAAATTGTTCTGACAGTTCAAAAACATTTAACCCCGGGCATGCCCGGTTTATCGCATTGGTACTTCCATTATTAATATGCGGGAGTGCGATTTGGTTTCAATGGTAAATGAACCTGTATCTTCAACACCTAAAGCATCCCTTTTGTTTAGAATGGTTCCGTTAATGTCTATTTGGCCCTCTATAAGGAAGATATAGGCGCCATTTCCAGGTATTTTTATATCATAATTGATCAACTGATCCGCATCAAAATCTCCGATTGAAAATACTGCATCCTGGTTGATCCATAAAGTATCCTCAGATTTAACCGACGAAACCAATGTCGTAAGCTGATTTATTTTTAAACTGTTTAGAAAGCTTTTTTGATCGTAGCGTGGCTCTATATTCATTTCCTTCGGGAACAGCCAAATTTGCAATGTATTGGCAGCCTCTGTTTTAGAATGATTGTATTCGGAGTGCTGTAAACCTGTGCCCGCTGACATTACCTGCACCTCGCCTGAATGAATAACGCCAATATTGCCCATGCTATCCTTGTGCTCCAAGGCACCCAAAAGCGGGACGGTGATGATCTCCATATTGTCATGAGGATGGGCTCCGAAACCTGTACCCCCGGCTATTATATCATCATTCAAAACGCGCAATGCCCCGAAATGGACCTTTGCAGGATTATAATAAGGCCCGAAACTAAAAGAAAAATTAGCTTTCAGCCAGCCGATGTCGTTGTGTCCCCGCTCATTAGCAGGGTGAAATACTGTTTTCATTTTTTGATCTCCAATTTATATGTTTAAACACACAATATTTATTCCACAATTTTATTATGCGTATTTTTGCGTGAAATTAATTCTATAGTGTCAAAAAAAGTAATTATAGCGGGTGCAAGCGGACTAATTGGCAGTAATTTACTAAGTATACTGCTCCAAAAGCCAAATTATGATGAAATTTTGGTATTAGTAAGAAAGGAATTACCCATTCAACATAAAAAACTGGTTCAATTGGTAGTCGATTTCGACAAGCTGGATGAGTTTGCCCAATCGATTACAGGGCATGCCGTTTTTTGCTGCCTGGGGTCGACAAAGAAAAAAACTCCTGATCTTTCGGTCTACCGCAAAATTGACTATGATTACCCGGTTAAACTGGCGCAATTGGCAAAGCAGAACGGTATTGAACAATATCATTTAGTTTCTGCTCTTGGGGCAAATAGCCGTTCCTTAAATTTTTATACAAAAATGAAGGGAGAAACCGAGGAGGCCATACAACAAGTCGGGCTAAAGTGTGTTCATATTTATGAGCCGTCTTTACTAACAGGCGACCGTAAGGAACATAGATCGGCCGAACGTATCATGACTGTAATGATGAAGCTTATTGATCCCCTATTAATAGGCAGCTTAAAGAAATACAGGAGCATCCAGGCCGAAACTGTTGCATTGGCAATGTTTAAACAATCATTAAAAAGTGAGGCAGGTGTATTCATCCACCCCTCTGATAAAATAAAACTATTAGCGTGAGTACTTATATATCTGCAGAAAATTTAGGGCATTCCTTCCATGACCACTGGCTTTTTAAAAACCTGACAATAGGCATTAACCGGGGTCGCAGAGTTGCGCTGGTTGGTATTAATGGAGCGGGAAAATCTACGCTGTTAAAACTGTTGGCTGGCCAGTTTTTGCCCGTTGAAGGCAAAGTGGTGCAAAGCCGGGACCTGCGCCTGGGTTATCTTGAACAAGACCCCTCATTTGATAAAGCTTACACCATTAGCGATTACATCTTTCATTCGGATAATAAGCAGCAGCAATTGATCAGGAAGTATGAAGAATTGCTGGAAAACGACCCCGACAATACAAAAGCGATTGATAAAATAACCGAAGAGATAAGCGACAGTAATGCCTGGGAATATGAATATAAAATAAAAACCATATTAGGCCGCTTGGATATCCATCACCTGAATCAAATGATCAATACGCTTTCCGGTGGTCAAAAGAAACGGCTTGCCTTAGCGCGTTTGCTAATTGAAGATCCGGACGTTTATCTTTTGGATGAGCCGACCAACCACCTGGATATTGATACCATTGAGTGGCTGGAGAAATTATTGACAGAAGGCGCCAAAACCATTCTGATGATTACGCACGACAGGTATTTTCTGGATAATGTTTGTAATGAGATTCTGGAGATAGATAACGGCAAAATAATTCCTTATTTCGGAAATTACGGCTACTATCTTGAAAAAAAGGCGGAAAGAGAGAGTGCTAATGAGGCTCAATTTCAGAAAAACACCAATCTTTTGAAAAAAGAGCTGGAATGGATGCGCAGACAACCACAGGCCCGCGGTACAAAATCAAAGGCCCGCATCGATTCTTTTTATGAGTTGGAAGAGAAAACCAAAAATAACGGCCTTAAAGGAAAAGTTGAGCTAAGTGTAAAAACCGCCAGGCAAGGGAACAAGATATTAGAGCTGCACCATTTATACAAAGGTTTTAATGGCCAGCAATTGGTAAATAATTTTAGCTACGTATTTAAAAAAGGCGACCGGATCGGCCTCGCGGGGAAAAATGGCACTGGCAAATCAACCCTGCTTAATATGATAACCGGTGGACTTGAACCTGATAAAGGTGTAGTAGAAAAGGGCGAAACCACCGTTATGGGCTATTTCCATCAATCGGGAATTGTTTTTAAAGACGACGATCGGGTTATCGATGTGGTTAAAAACGTGGCTGAATTCATCACAATGGCTGATGGAAAAACGATATCAGCATCGGCGCTGCTTACTTTATTCCTATTCCCACCTAAGAAGCAATATGGTTTTATCGCAAATTTAAGCGGGGGCGAGAAAAAAAGGCT
>JANYAB010000607.1 GCA_025355225.1 Bacteroidota bacterium | reverse complement strand
CCACTGAATGGATGTTATATATGGGGTTATTGCTTTGCAGCCACGCCGGGAAGTGATAGGGGCGTTTAAAATCGCCAATCACGTCGCCAAAAAGGTTGAGTATAAGCGCTATCCATAAATAAACGACGACAGGCATTAGCAGGGCAGGCAGTTTACCGCCGAACAAAACAAACCCAAGAGGTATAAGCAAAGCCCATACCTCCGACCAGTTAGAGATCATTTCAAAAATTTTGCTCATACGGTATAATGCTCAGCAATTGATCGCTTATCGTGGGCAGCTGTTAAATTTAAGCCGGCGGCGAAGGGTCGACCTTAGTGGATTGAAAGACTTCGGTGCCAATCCCTGTTGCCGCTTCATATTGCACGTAGGAGGTGTTTTTGTAATAAGGATGCGGTTCACCGGCCGGATATATATGCAGCGGTAAGTTAACCCCCGCCTGTTGGTACAAATCATTCACCGCTTTCAAACTGAGATGCATATTAGCAAACTGAATATTTTGTTTGTGGCCGGTAAAGCCTTTGTAGTTTGATTCAGTTGTCGGAAGCGGTGCTCCACCATTTAATACCAGGAAATTTGCACCTACGGCGTAAGCAATTAATGTAAATTCGCCGACTTGCATATCATCTATTGCCGGTTGGAAAACAAAGTATTCAAAACCTGGGTAGGTTCGCCAATGGTTAACGACATCATACGCCATACTAATACCGGAGAAAACGTTTTGTGGAGGCATAGCTAAAGGGTTTAAGTTGATTAAAGGGTTGATAATGAGGTAAGGTAGCGGTTATTTTTTGTATTTCAAAGTTTACGAAAAATAAAAAACGCGGATTGCGAAGGGGGTTAACTGCTGTATGTGGTTGCCAATTACGGATGAGTAGGTCTGGATGTGTCTCCACTCTACATTGCCCAGCCCTCTCTATCCAAACTACAGGCGACTTCAGTTGGCGCAATGTTTCTTCTGTAATAACGTTATTTCTTTCATATTTCGCTGCAGCCTGATTGCACCTGGTCGACGTAGCATTGTCCAAACGAGGTGAATAGGGATGGCAGGTACACGCGTAATGGAGGAAGCCGAACTAATGACCCGGATTGTTAGAAAGACTAAAGAAGATAAACAAGCATGATACAACCCTTAGTGTACGTACATCCGCAAGCTAAAATAGCCGAAGATGACGCTTCGAGCCCAATTTACGGCATGCCGGTATTAAAGGTGTGGAAAGCTAAACTAGTGGTTGTAAACAAACGCAGCATGCGGCCTGGCTATGCCGGTATTGAAAACGAACTGTTTTTTTGCCGAATACGTCGATGCTTTTTGGCGATGCAAAAGCAGTATTGCAGCATTTGATCGCGTAGATAAAAGAAATTTAGTGGATCGGTCAATTATTTTTCCAAAAAACAATACCGCCCTAAGAGTGTAAATACTAAATAACTAATTATTCTGTTGTAATTTATAATTAGTTAATATTTTTAATAGATTATTCACTTAAATTCTATTGAACCAATTATAATGAAAAAAATTCTTTTTTTATGTGCAGTTGCTGCATTGTTTACCGCCTGTAAAAAGGAGGCCAAAACTACAGCCGCTGCTCTAACCACTGCTCCAACCCTTTTACCCGCGCCCACTCCCGTTGCCGGCGATATCGTCGAAGAATGGGGAGGTGCGGCCGAATTTATCGTCCTAAGGTCAGACGGCACCGTGTGGGATTGGGGAGTCAATGACGGCGGTAAATTAGGAAATGGCTTATCCACTCCCTGGTCCGCAGTTGGCACAAATCCACCCAGCGACCGCCATTTTCCATTTCAAGTTCTCGGTCCGGGCGGCACGGGCCATTTAAATTCTATTGTCGCGATTGCTGGTGCAGAAAGGCACAATATTGCCCTCAAAAACGACGGGACGGTTTGGACCTGGGGCTGGAATAACTTTGGAATGTTAGGGCTTGGTACGACCACCGACGGCATGTTGCCAAAGGGAGTCAACGATGGGATCGATTTTCCAAGTCAAATTCCAAATTTTAATTCGGTGATTGAGATCAATGCACGCGGTTATCACACCATGGCAAAAAA
>JANYAB010000023.1 GCA_025355225.1 Bacteroidota bacterium | reverse complement strand
TAAATCAATGGAGGCATTCATAAATGTGTCTTCATAAGCCTTTTTAATATCCTTTAACGACATTACCATCATGCTCTTTTCATAGCTTTTCGCTTCGGCAATATCTTTCCGAAGCGTGATTAACGGTGCATTTAAATCGTCCCACTTGGACTGGGAAGCAGCTAAGTCGGATTTTGCGTCTTCAATAGCTGATTCAGTATCTCTTTCGGGCTGTATAGTTCTTGCGGGATTATCTCACCAAAATGTCACGGACGGGTCAGGCTTGTTCAAAACCGAACGTCTTAATGTCCGCTTTCGTTACATCCCTCCTGAAATAAAAAACTGTAATTTTTTGTTTTCTAGAACGTTGAGTATTTGGAACAGGGATTGAGTAGATTTATTCATTTGAACTCATATACGTCACATATCAATTTATATGACTTGTTCTTTATAGGAACGATGTCCATTGGGCTGAATTTTGCACTGCAATTGTGGTTTGGCAAAAACTTAAATCGCGCGGCAAACCGGGCTCTCGCCCTGGCACTGTTGACAACGGTTTTATGGACAGCGCGGAACCTGTCCATTGATATGGGGTCACCTTCCTATCTTCCCCGCTGGGATTGGATGCCACTACAGTATTCGTTGGCAATAGGCCCCCTGATCTATTTTTACGTACGCAGACGCACAAAGCCCCAATATCAATTCAAATTGCGCAATCTGGTGCATTTCATTCCGGTTTTTCTGCAACAGGCTGTCTTTATATTGGAAATCAGCGATAGTATCACAACTGGCGGGCCTACCCATTCGACGGCTGTCTTTCACATCTTAGACCCTGCATTGCAGCTGTTCACATTGATCTGGATTTTATTCTACTTATATAAGTCCCGGAAACTCATTCAGGATTTTCACCGCCGGCAACAACCGGTGCTAATGGACCGGTTGCTGATGGAGCTTCGGTGGTTACGCCGTCTGCTGGAGGGGGTATGCTTGTTGTGTTTAGTGTGGTTTGTCTATATTTTCGCTTATTATTTTGCACATCATTCTCCATCAAATGTATGGGCTTATGAGTTCTTTTATCTGGCATTTGCCATCATGATGATCTGGACGGGGGCAACAGCATTTTATAAGTCTCTGCCCGGAACGATCGCCGAAACCTCATCGGTATACAAACCTGCTCCCCCTGCCGAATTAAAGGAAAAAGCCATTTGGCTGAAGAAAATGATGCAGGCTAATCTTTATTACCGGGATGCGGAGTTAACCTTAGCTACGCTGGCGGTAAAGCTTGGCCTACATCCCCATGAATTGTCACGGATACTGAATGTAGCGCTTAAGAAAAATTTCTATGACTTTATTAACGAGTACCGTGTGCGCGATGTAGCGCGAAAAATGCAGGATGCTAAATATGACCATCTCACCCTGGTAGGTATTGCCTATGAAGCCGGGTTCAACTCGCAAAGTAGTTTTACCCGCATATTCAAACAAATGACCGGGAAAAGCGCGCAGGAGTATAAAAAAGAATGCTCAACTTATAAGTTGAGCAGCCCTCGCCAGATTGCGCCGCTAATTTTGAACCATGAAAACCCGCAGAAAGGGTCTTCAGAGAAATTAAACGGCAATTATATGATTCGCAATTATTTTAAAACGGCGTATAGAAACCTGGTGAAGAACAAGGCATTTTCAGCGCTTAATATTTTGGGATTATCGGTCGGCCTGGCGGCCTGCCTGCTGATCGGCTTTTATGTGCTGGATGAATGGAGTTACGATCGCTATAATGATAATGCAGACCGGATATACCGGGTAAACGAGGATATCCGTTTCGCGGGTAATTCAACAGCCTATGCACAGGCACCTGCACCGCTTGCCGCTGTGCTAAAAGCCAGCTTTCCAATAGTAGAGGAAAGCGTGCGTATAAAAAGCGCAGGGACGGTGATCGTTAAAAAAGACAACCACGAGTTGCGCCAGGATGCGGTCGCTTATGCCGATCCCTCGGTATTCTCGGTGTTTACCTTACCGCTGTTATCAGGTCATCCGGCTAATGCCTTAACCGAGCCGAATTCCGTGGTCATCAGCAAAACAGCCGCGCTGAAATATTTTGGTACCACAGACGCGGTTGGTCGCTTGCTGGTGCTGAACCAAAAAGACAACTACAAGGTCACCGGGGTGATGCAGGACATACCTGTGCGTTCACATTTCCGCTTCGATCTGCTGCTATCGATGGCCTCACTGGCGGACAGCCGTTCGGATATTTGGCTGAGTAATGATTACAATACTTATGTCTTGTTACGTGAGGGAAAAGATGTTAAGCAATTAACTGCCGCTTTGCCCGGTGTGATGACCCGGTACATAGGGCCGCAATTGCAAAACATGGCGCATGTCAGCATGTCGGATTTTGAAAAAGGCGGGAATTATTTTCACTTGAGCCTCATGCCCTTGACCGATATCCACTTGGAATCCAACCGTACGGGCGAGTTGGGTCACAACGGAGATAAGCAATACCTGTACCTGTTCTTCTTTATCTCGCTGTTTATCCTGGTCATCGCCTGTATCAACTTTATCAACCTGTCGACCGCGAAATCGGCCGGGCGCGCCAAAGAAGTCGGTGTACGCAAAGTGCTGGGCTCGTCGCGCGGTTCGCTGGTCGTGCAATTTTTATCGGAATCGGTGCTGCTCGTCTTTACGTCCATGGTTGTCGCTGTTATCATGGCTTTAGTATGCCTGCCCATGTTCAATAGCCTGGCAGGAAAAGAAATGTCATTTAGCGACGTGAACTGGCTGTGGCTTATCCTCGTGTCGCTGGCAATAACGCTCCTGGTAGGATTAGCGGCAGGCACCTACCCAGCGCTCTTTTTATCTGGTTTCAGGCCGATAACAGTGCTCAAAGGAAAACTGTCAGCCGGTTTTAAAAACAGCTGGCTGCGCAGCTTGCTGGTGGTCTTCCAATTTTCGGTTGCGGTACTATTGATCGTGGCCACGCTGGTGGTGTACGACCAGTTACAATATATACGGCACCGCGACCTGGGCTTTGACCGAAGCCAGGTGCTTATTATTCAAAATACAGGCGGCCTTGGCAAAAGTGCCGCAGTGTTCAAACGTGAGATCGCAGGGATACCGGGTGTCAGCAGTGCGACGCTAACGGGTTACCTGCCGACTTCAGAAGCCCGGAACAGCAGCGCCTTGTTTCAAACTACAGACATGGATCAGAAAAAAGCTATCCAGTCACAGACCTGGACAGTGGATGAAGATTACCTGCCAACACTCGGGATGCACCTGGCCGCCGGGCGGAACTTTTCCGCCGACTTTCAGACGGATTCTTCGGCGATGATCATCAATGAATCCGCGGCTAAAGCCATGGGCGTCAGCAATGCTTTAAATAAGATTCTATACTACCCCGTGGCCGACGGCAAACAACTGAAGCCTTATCATATCATCGGTGTGGTCAAAGACTTTAACTTTAGTTCGCTCAAAGCGGAAATTACGCCGGTGGTATTAACGCTGGGCAACGATCACGGTGCGCTGAGCGTCAGAATGAAAGGCGATCTTACCGGCATGCTCGGAATGATCCGCCAGCGATGGAGCGAGCTTTCCCCCGGCAGGGAATTTGATTATTCCTTTATGGACCAGGACTTCGACAGCCTGTACCGCACTGAGCAGCGTACCGGCGGGGTATTTATTGCTTTGACCGTATTGGCTATCCTGATCGCCTGCCTGGGTTTATTCGGACTGGCGGCTTATGCGGCGGAGCAGCGCTTTAAAGAGATCGGCATCCGCAAAGTGCTTGGCGCAAATACCCTATCCATTACAAGGATGCTATCCATCGACTTTATCCGGTTGGTATCGGTTGCGATTTTGATCGCCGCGCCGCTGAGCTGGTACCTGATGCAAAAATGGCTGCAAACTTTTGCCTACCGGGTGACGCTGCACTGGTGGCTGATTGCCCTTGCGGGTGCAGGCGCTATTCTGGTGGCTTTACTTACCGTCAGTTTCCAATCGGTCAAAGCGGCTTTAACTAACCCGGTGAAAAGTCTGAGAAGTGAATAAATAAAATCCAATAACATATGAAAAAAATCACCTTAACAATTACGCTGATTGGCGTAGCCATGGCCTGCCTCGCGGCCATCAGTGGCCTTAGCGGCAAATGGCAAGGCAGCGTCAAACTGCCTGACGGAAATACGTACCCGGTCACTTATGAATTGCAGGCCAATGGCGCGCAGCTGACCGGCACGGCAACGGCGGAAGGATCGCCTAAGAATATCAGCGACGGTAAGGTTGACGGCGACAATTTTACATTCAGCCTGACCGATGACGATGGCTCGGTGATGAAACATACCGGCAAATATTATGCGCAGGGCGATTCCGTTTCGCTGAACGTCAATTACCAGGGGACCATATTACACACAACGCTTACACGTTCAAAAAATTAAATGAAGATGAATAAACTAACTCAACTTTTTCTTGCCTTGCTGCTGGTGGCAGCGGGTAATCACGTCCTTGCCCAGTCGGCAGATTCGGTAAAGGTCGATCATTCCCTTTCTGCTTTTACCCGCATTCAGGTAGAAGGCCCGTTTGAGGTCAGTATTCAGCAGGGCACCGCCGACGCGGTCAGCTATCTCGCCCCAGCCGCTGTTGCTGACCGATTGATCGTAGAAGTGGACGGCAATACCTTACGTATCCGCAATAAGCATGATAACTGGTCAACCGACGAAAAAAGTTGGTGGAGCAGCAAAAGCTGGTGGCATACGCATCCGAAGATCAAACTATTTGTCACTGTCCGCAGTTTGGATGCCATTAAGGCTTCCGGTGCCTGTAACTTATCATTTGCCGGCAGCTTAACATCCACCTCATTAAAGCTGGTTACCCGAGGATCAGCCAGCATCAGGGGTGATATCCAAGTGCAAAAGCTGTATGCTTCGATTGCAGGCTCGGGGCTGATCAGATTAAGCGGCCATTGCGAAATGGCAGAAACGCATATCTCAGGTTCGGGTGTTTTAGCTGCGAAGGAGTTGGTGACAGCCAAGACAAATGTTTACATTTCCGGGTCGGGTCATGCGGATATTAACGCGAGCAGTCAAATCGATGCACGTTTGCATGGGTCGGCAAGCGTGGCCTATACCGGCGATGCAAAGGTGGACAGCAAAAAAAGTGGCGATGCGGAGATCGGCCATCTATAGGGTTATCTGGCTATAATGCCAACCGCATCGATTTTGCATGTTAAAGATACTGATAACCAAAGTCGAATGTATAAATGCCCGAACTGTAGAGAAGGGGCATTTACTTTGCTCACTATAGGATTTATTGACGTTTGTCCATTGGGTGGAGGATTGATTAATATAAATATTTGGAATGCCGGGTTAGGTTTTAGATAAAATGATAGAAGTAATCAGGAAAAGGTTGGATGATGAGAATGGAAAGTGAAATAGAAAGGGATAATTGCTATTACCCGTTTACTTAAATTTATGAACATAAATTATTAGTAATCAGCCAAATTTCGTATATTTATATATAACGCCGCAGGGGATAGCGGCGTTTGTTAGTTCATTTCGTGCAGCAGCTGGTGTGTATGAACATTGTATGACCAGAAAAAACAAAGGCCGTTACAATTTCTTGTAACAGCCTCGTCTTCAAGTAGCGGGGAGCAGGATCGAACTGCCGACCTCAGGGTTATGAATCCTGCGCTCTAACCATCTGAGCTACCCCGCCGTTAAATAATTTTTCTCTTTTTTTATTTGCTTTGGCTTCAGCGGATTAAATTAAAACCCGCTTGATTAGCTCTAAACATCGTTCTGTGTTAAATGTGATTAAATACACATCAAATAAACCGGTCACACCGTAAAAAGAGTTGCAAATATAGCAGAAATTCGTTTTCTTTAGAAAAAATGTTAACATTTACGTCAAAGTAGATGCATGATATAAACCTCTATGTCTGAAAAGAAGAAATTTAATATTGAGTACGAAATAAAATCGTCGCCAAGAATACTCTACGGATTTTTGGGCGAGCCAAATGGATTGACACAATGGTTTGCTGACGACGTAAGTGTGAGAGACCAGGTTTATACTTTTACCTGGGATGGCGAGCAGCAAAAAGCAAAACTAATTGCCATAAAGGAAAATAAGCTGGTGAGGTTTAAATGGATGGACGATGAGCCCCAATGTTTTTTTGAAATGGAGATATTGCAGGACGAACTTACCAATGATGTAGCGTTAAGTATTACCGATTTTGCTGCCGAAGATGCAATAAGTGAACGTAAACTGATCTGGAACAACCAGATAGAATATCTGATAAGTGTATTGGGGGCATAGGGTGTCAACTCAAAAGCCTTAAATCGAAAGTCTTAAGTCCAATTTTGTCATTTTCCTTACTTAAAACTTAGAACTTAAAACTTTCGACTTAAGACCTAGCACGGAATTCCCTATTTTTGTACCGTGAAAAAGATTCATCTTTTATTACTCAGATCTTTTATAAGGCCTTTCATAGTCACCTTTTTCATTGTAATGTTTGTGTTGCTGATGTTGTTTTTATTTAAATACATCGACGACCTGATAGGAAAAGGATTTGAATGGTATACAATCCTGCAATTAATGGTATATGCATCGGCTACCAACGTGGCGATGGCGCTGCCTTTATCTATATTGCTTTCTTCAATAATGACCTATGGCAGCCTTGGTGAGAACTATGAGCTGGTTGCTATAAAATCCGCAGGTATATCACTTCGCAGGGCCATGTACCCTATGATCGTCGTGGTGACGATACTAAGCGTTGCTGCTTTCTTTTTTTCGGATAATATGCTCCCGATAGCGAATAGAAAGTATTATTCACTATTATACGATGTAAGGCAGCAGAAATCCGCTAATTTATTACCTGAAGGGGTATTCAGCAATAGTTTCCCCAATTATTCCATCCGTGTAAATAAAAAGGATCCTGATGGGCAGACCCTGCACGATGTAATGATCTATACCAAAAACGAAGCGGATAACAATACCAATGTTTTAATTGCCAAAGAGGGCAGGATGTACCGTACCCCCGATAACCAATTCCTGGTTTTGAAGCTTAAGGATGGTATAAAATACGATGAGACTAACGGCGATAAGAACCTGGAAGAGCGTCAAAGATTTACACGTTTCCGTTTTAAAGAGACCGAACAAAAGTTCGACCTTTCTTTCATGAAATTAAAACGGACCGATGAAAACTTATTCAGGTCAGCAGTACAGATGATGGATTTAAAACAATTGAAATATTTTGGTGATTCCACGAAGCGGCAGACGGATAGCGGCCTTAACATCAACTACAAGCTTGTTTCTCCATATATCAAATATTTCAATATACCTCACAAATTGCGTTCCCATACCCGGTACGTTCCATTTAAAGGAAACAATGCCTTAGGAGGGCTTACTATTAGTCAGCAAATGATAACGCTTACAAATGCATCAAGCGAAGTCCGGTCTGTACAGGATATCGTGAAAAACCGTGCTGTCATGTATAAAGACGCATCCAGAAGCATACGTAAGTTTGCAATCGAATACCAAAAGAAATTCACGTTATCGGCCGCCTGCCTTGCACTGTTTCTGATCGGGGCGCCATTAGGGGCCATTATCCGGAAAGGAGGGCTTGGTATGCCGGTTGTAGTGTCGGTTATATTTTTCCTACTATATTATATTATATGGACCATTGGCGAAAAATCGGCCAAGGATGGTGACCTGTCACCGGTAATTGGTACCTGGATATCCATTATCATCCTGACACCGATCGGCCTGTTCCTTTCCTACAAAGCGGCAAACGATTCCGTTTTATTTGATATGGAAGCGTACAAGCGCTTCTTTAATAAATTATTAAGGCGTAAGGATGAGTAATGGATCGTCATTGTTAATCCCGAAAGGATTTAATGTTTATAGAACAAGGGCAACCGAATAGTACGACCCCATAAGGGTCGCATTAAATTACGTTTGCTTTTCTATAAACATTTGAACCCTTTAGGTTCAGTTTGTTGGCTGACGTCCTGTCTACATTCCAGTCTTTCAACTTTTCAATATTCAAACCTTTCAACAACCCTCAAAGCAACTTTTACAAATATCCGACCGTAATGCTTATGTTATCTGTTAACTTTGTATGTTACTTAAATTCATGATGGCTTTTTTAAGCTTTGTATTAATAGCCATACCACTCTACTTATAAAAGAAAATGCTGAACACCATACCGGAAGCAATAGAAGCGATAAAAGCGGGGAAAACCATTATAGTAGTTGATGATGAGGATCGCGAAAACGAAGGCGATTTTTTAACTGCCGCCCACAATGCTACCCCCGAAACAATAAATTTCATGATCCGCTATGGCAGGGGATTGGTTTGCGCACCCATCACCAGCCAGCGTGCAAAGGAATTGGAACTGGAACCAATGGTTAGCCATAATACCACTTCGCACGAAACCAACTTTACCGTTTCGGTTGATCTGCTGGAAGGTTGCACAACCGGCATCTCGGCGTCTGACCGATCAAAAACTGTACTTTCGCTGATAAATCCATCTACAATGCCGTCAGATCTTGGCCGTCCAGGTCATATTTTCCCGCTGATAGCTAAAGATGGCGGTGTATTGCGCCGCACAGGGCATACCGAAGCTGCAATAGATATGGCGGTTTTAGCTGGTTTTGAACCTGCCGGGGTAATATGCGAGATCATGAAAGAAGATGGTGAAATGGCCCGCCTGCCCGATTTGAAGGTTATGGCTAAAGAACTTGGCCTGAAAATTATATCAATAAAAGATCTGATAGAATATCGATTAACGGCCGAAACCCTTATTCATAGGGAAATTGCTGTGAAAATGCCGACGCAGTGGGGCGATTTTGATATGATAGCCTATACGCAGTTGGATACCGGCGACCATCACCTGGCTTTGGTGAAAGGAAGCTGGGAGCCTGACGAACCAGTATTGGTGCGTGTGCACAGCTCATGTGTAACCGGAGATATTTTTGGCTCGTGCCGTTGTGATTGCGGTCCGCAGCTGCATAAGGCAATGGAAATGATAAACCGCGAAGGTAAAGGTGTCGTAATTTATATGAACCAGGAGGGGAGGGGGATAGGCTTGATAAATAAGCTTAAAGCCTACCATTTACAGGAGAATGGGTTGGATACAGTTGAAGCCAATATTAAATTAGGTTTTAAAATGGATCAGCGCGACTACGGCATTGGCGCACAAATATTACGCAGCCTTGGTATATCTAAAATGCGCTTAATGAGTAATAATCCTAAAAAAAGAGCCGGATTGGTTGGATATGGCCTCGAAGTGGTAGAAAACGTCCCAATCGAAATTAAGCCTAACCCACATAACGAAGCCTATCTAAAAACTAAGCGGGATAAAATGGATCATACTATTTTGCTTGATCACTAATTGAATGCGGAAGTCGGAATGCCGAGTGCGGAATGAAGAAATTAAGAAATGTGAATAGCGAAATGTGAATCACGGAATTAAAAATTAAACAAACTTCCGCACTTGACACTCCGCATTCCGCATTTTTCTATTGATCGTTTTCATCGGCTTTTTCAACAGTACTGCCTGTCCCGCCGGCCGACTTAGCCGGTGTGTTGGCAGGTTGGGGAAGCGGCGTAACCGGAGCTTTTTTTCCATTACCTTTCTTCAGGATATTTCTTAAAAACTCGCTAAAGGTGTCAAAATCTCTCTGGTAAACCAGGCCAAGCCCGTTTACATATTGAGCTGTCAGATTTTGGTCGATAGTACTTAAAGTGGTGCCATTTAAAAGCCTGTACGAGTAGCGCGCAGTAAGATTACCATCCTTTAGGATAAGGTATTGCGCGCTGAAGTCTTTCGATAGATTGTTGAAATTTGAGTTAAATAAATTGTTATTATTGTTAAACAGATCGCTGGCACTGGTGGTGGAGAACAAACTGCCGCTCAGTACAAACCGCTCTTTAAACAGTCGTACCGACGCGCTGGCATCATTAAAGGAACGTATGTTCAGGTCGAGGCTTTTGATCGTATTGGATTGTGCTATCACCGTATTCAGTTTATTAAAGGCAAATTCGCTTACTGCTTCACTCGCTGTATTATAAGCTTGCTTTGAAAGCCCATTGGCATTGGTCCCGGGGTTGAAATTCCGCGTTACTATAATGCTTAGTGCTTGCTGGCTCCGGTTATTATAATCATTAAGATACGTTCCAAGATTGTCTTTAATAGAAGGATCCGTAGGGAAATCAAAATCAAAATCAATAGTAGGCTGCAACAACGATTTACTTAATAGCAGATCTGCCTGTACCAATACCTGGGGGCTCTGCTGGGGCAATTCAACGCCGGCAGCAGTATAAAGTTTTGTAATGTCGGTACGCACCTCGTAAATAGCCTTCATATTAATTTCGGCGTTAGTCGGATTTCCTGTCCAGCGTATGGTACCACCCTGGGTCACCTGGAAATTTTTACTGATCACATCCTTCGCGATAAATTCAAACTTACCTGATGATATGAGGAAGTCGCCAAACATTTCAAAATCGCCCAGGCTGCTGATATTTAATTTCAGGTTATTGGCTACCCCGCTTCCCTCCAGTTTGCCATAATCAGTAGTTATCTTCACTACGGTCTTTTCATCAACACTCAGGTCAAAATTTAGTGTAACACCGTGAAATGACCTCACTTTGGTTTCAACTTTGGCAGTGTCACTATGGCTAACGTATTTTATAAAATCGTAATCTTCCGCCGTCGATGAGGTGTTAAGCGGAATATTAAATACAGTTCCTGCCCCAGAACGGGCCTTTATATCAATATTCATATTGTCTGTGGGCCCGCTAAAGCTGAAGCGGCCAGTTGCATAGGCTGTACCATAATAAATATGATTATCCCTGAAAGTAGTATTTAAAGCCATCAAGTTTTTAGCCGTAAGCACCACCTCAATATCCGGGTTCGCTATATCATTCAAATCAACTTTTCCCATGGCAGTCCCTTCACCACCATGAATATCCTTTAATACCAGGTTATCTACATTGATCACACTATTTGTCACATTCAATTTATCATTAATGGTATAGCTCGTTTTTAAATAATTAACCGTTACGCTGGTGTTGTTTAACGCAATATTTCCATTTAGCTGGGGGGCAGATAATGCACCGGTTAATTTTAGGTCAGTTGAAATAGTACCCTTCAGGTTCGATACCAGGTCCTTTACAAAAGGTGTAAAAACAATAGCTTCGGTCTGGTTCATCTTGACGTCAAAATCAAGCTTGTCATCCGTGTTTTTGCCTAATATATAAGCGCCGGCTATATTCATCGTTTCCAGCCCACGGTTAACAATATTCATTTTTATATTCGCCTGACTGCGGTCGGAGCCGAGCGTTGAGCCGATTTTTACATTGCCAATCAGTGTTTTATTCATCATAAACGAGTCAATCCTCAATTGCGCATCAACTGTTGGCGATTTAGTAACGGCGCTTAATAAAACGTCGCCATTAAGTGTGCCTTTTAGTTTCACATCGAGTGATTTGGTAAGCTGATCGAGGGTAACCATACTGAATTTATCAAACTCCACTTTTAATTGATCAGCCGGATCATTTGAAATAAATCCATTGATCCTCACTTTCTGTGCCCCATTTGAAAGCTCGAAACCTGAGACTTGTGTTTTACCGTCAAGCAATCTTACTCTTACCTGGTCGGTAATCCTCCAATTTTGATGCTCCAGTATCACGTCCGATGGTAATATTTTCAGCCGTGCAGTTGTGTCACGTCCAAACTGCACCAGCCCATAAAGGTCAAGCTGGTTGGTCGCGTCTTTATCAGCCAGTTTAACGTTAAAATTCAGGCTGTCCTTTTTCAGGAAATTGGCAATGTTTATATTCTTAATAAATAAACTATCGGTGAAATTGATCCGGCTTAAGGATATGTTTAGCTCCAGGTCTTCGTTGGTGGTGTTTTCATCAATAATAAAGTCATGAAAAACGGTCTTTCCATACTGTATTGTTTTAATTAAGCCGGTAAGTGTTGCTGTTTTATCAACGGAATTAAATTTTCCAACAAAAGTGCCCTGATCCGGTACTTTTAAGTCAGGCACAAAAACAGCTAAAAAAGGGTCAATATTTTTAAGTTTTAAATTAAATGAAAAATTTTGTGGTTTTGGCGTTACTATATCCGTTTTTAGTGACGGAATATATTTTTTAACAATGGTTTTAAAGTATGAAGGTAATGTGGTCAGATCATAATTTCCTTTAATGCTCCCATCTGCCATCTCCGATTTCAGGCTGATTTCTCTTCCCTCGCCTACTCCATTAGCCGATAAATAAACGGAATCAACCAGATAATTATTCCGCGGGTCGACTATTCGTATGGGTGATAAAAGGATTTTACCTTCGGTATTATTTAATGTATTGCCAGAAAAATTAGTAGACAGTCGGGTGCTGAGGGTTATCGTATCGGTTATTAAATTAAGCGTATACAGGTTGGCGTTGGTGATATTCGCTTCAAAATCATAAGCCGGCAGTTTTGGGTTCAGATCAACGCTTCCATTGGCATTTAGTTTTATGTTTTTATCATCGATAGTTATTTTGGCGTTTGCCTTTTGCCTTATAAAAGTGCCGTTTACGGTAAGATTGTTGTAATTATATCCTTTAAAGCTAATTGCTTTAATTTGGGCGTCTAATTTTTCAGTGAGATTTTTTATCTCATCCCCGCTGCCGGCTATATTGGCCGTAAGGGTGGTACGGCCCAAAGTATTTTCGCCTAATAGGTTGCCGAGGTCAAAGTTGTATGTAGCAATTTTACCGCTGTAGGCCGGAACCCCACCTTTGTGTATCTTAAGGTTTAGGTCGGGATCGAAGCGTCCCAGCTTGGTTTTAAATGTCCCATAAGCAACAAAATCATTTTGCAAACCAGTAAACCTGCCTGTAAAATTAATTTCACCAAACTTGGCAATTACATCCGGAACCTTCGCATTTGGCTTGCCGCTAAAGTTACTGTACAGATAATCCAGATCTTTTTTGTTGGTGGCTATCTGCTCGAAATTCAATTCAAGGAAGGTGTTTTTCCAGTTGGGCAATCCCTTCAAACTAAAATCACCCTTAATATAAGTGGCCTGTGCACCTGTGACGAGCAGATTTTTTGCCCTTAGATTGTTTACATAACCTTTTATACGACCGTCGAGCCCAAGATCGAACTTTACACGCTCCAGCCCGTCCGTAAAATAAGCGATATCACTCGAGGCTATCCGCGATGTTTTGAAGTCGCCATCCATGTAAACTTTATCTTCAATATCATTAAAATCAGCAAACGATTTAAATTTCATCCTGAAATAGTTCTTCAGGTCGGAGCGGGCCGTTTGTATATGCATATGTTGCACCATTATTTGGTCGGTATCCACCGTTGCATTTCCGCTTAAGTTTTTTAAATAGAAGCCGCTTTTGTCACGAAGTGTGAGCTTGCTGATATTTCCCTTAAAAAGGTGATGGGCTATATCCATTTTGCTAACCACCGTGCTAAAATTTTTAACATCGATATCATCAAAGTTCACTTGCTTTAATAGGGTATCAACCTGTTGGTTCTTATACCGAAAATGAAGATTGTTGATTACTACGTTGTCGAATCTGATTATCCAGGGTTTTCCTTTGGTCTTAATGGTGTCAGGCGAACTGAAAAAATCAGTTAAAAATTTAAGATTGCTGGTACCATCCTTTTGTTTTTTAAGAAATACAGATCCATTATCAAGCTGGACCAGGTTAAGATCAAGTTCGCGCCGTTTAATGCTGCTGAAAGGAGAAAACCCGCTGATACCAACTGTTAATTTAGGGGTGCTGATCAGGGTATCCTTTTTTTTATCAAGTACATAAAAATCTTCAAGTACCACCGATGAGAATGGTTTAATGTAAAGGCTTTTAATATCAACCTTAGTATTTAATTTTGCCGAAAGATAGGCGGTGGCTTTTTTGGCCGCCCAGGTTTGTACAGGTTTATATTGAAACAGCAGCAGTATTATGCTCAGCATCAGTAAAACAACCAGCACAATACCTAACGCTATTTTGAGTAGTTTTTTAATAACTTTGCGAATTAAATTTGATTATTGATTTACAAACTAATTATTTAACATCATTTACGAACAAAGGTTTAGCAGCCCGTGTCAATAAATTAATGATTGATTTATATGACTTATCGGCTTTTAAATTAAATTCACTCATTCAAAAATTCACTAACTAAAAAAGGTGCCTGTAATACTCGGAATTGAATCCTCATGCGATGAAACCTCCGCTTCGGTGTGTGCCGACGGGGTCATCTTAAGCAATATCATAGCTAATCAAACTATACACGAGGCTTACGGGGGTGTTGTGCCCGAACTAGCGTCGCGTGTTCATCAGCAAAATATTGTTCCTGTAGTACAGCAAGCATTATTGAACGCAAAAGTAAACAAAAATGGTATCGATGCAGTAGCTTTTACACGCGGTCCCGGACTTTTAGGTTCGTTGCTGGTCGGTGTATCGTTCGCGAAGGCATTTGCATTGGCTAAAAACCTGCCGCTTATTGATATAAACCACATGCAGGCCCATGTTTTGGCTCATTTTATTGATGATCCTAAACCTGACTTTCCTTTTCTCTGCCTTACCGTTTCGGGCGGGCATACACAGATCGTGTTGGTAAAAGACTATTTTGACATGGAGGTGATCGGACAGACCACCGACGATGCAGCGGGTGAGGCTTTGGATAAAACGAGTAAGATATTAGGACTGCCTTACCCAGGTGGCCCACTGATTGATCAATACGCCCGTTTGGGTAACCCGGATACTTACCAGTTCCCTGAACCACAGATACCGGGACTTGATTTCAGTTTTAGCGGGTTAAAAACCGCAATAATGTATTTTATTCGGGATAATGTAAAGCTAAACCAAAATTTTGTACAGGATAACCTGGCCGATATTTGCGCGTCGGTTGAAAAGCGGGTAGTGACCATTTTGCTTAACAAGCTGAAAAAGGCGGCGCAAATGTATAGTATTAAAGATATTGCTCTCGCCGGCGGCGTGTCTGCCAATACCGGTTTAAGGCAGGGCTTAACCTATTTGGGCGGTGAAATGGGTTGGAATACATTCATCCCTAAATTTGAATATTGCACGGATAATGCCGCGATGATCGCCATTGCCGGATATTATAAATATTTAAAAGGCGAATTTGCAGGCCAGGACATTGCACCGCTGGCGAGGATGCCGTTTGCCCCCTAGCCCCCTGAAGGGGAAACAAGAAGTTGTGGCCGCATACCAATTAATTTAATACTTTTGAAAAAAAATATTCCCCTTTAGGGGTTAGGGGCTTATGAACATTCCTTCTCTCATCTTCTGGTCCGTTTTTGTATTGCCGCTGGTAGCATTTTTAATTTGGCTCATGCGCCAGGATAAGCGCAAAGGTGTAACCGGCATTATTGTAGTAGCTATTATTGTTATTGCAGCAGTTATGTGGATGTATATAAAAACCGGCGGAAATTAGCATTACTTATTGTCTGAATCAGAATTTTCAGAATGTTTGGATTCCCAGAATCTTTTAATAATTAAATTCTGTAAATTCAAAAATCCTGAAAATTTTGATTCAGACAAATAATTGGTGCAATCTGTATATTCTTTAAATTGGTGCAATCTGTATATTCTTTAAGCTGTCTCTACCGGCAGTTTATCGCCTGTAACCACTTCCTTTATTTTAGCTTCCAGTTCGTCCATCAGCTCGGGATTGTCCAGCAATAGTTGTTTTACTGCATCACGTCCCTGTCCAAGACGGGTATCACCATAGCTAAACCACGACCCTGCTTTTTTGATGATGTTGTGCTCAACACCCAGGTCAATGATCTCGCCCGATTTGGAAATACCTTCGCCAAACATAATATCAAACTCAGCGATACGGAACGGGGGTGCCACTTTGTTTTTTACTATTTTAACCTTTACCCGGTTACCAGATACTTCATCGCTATCCTTAATTTGCGATATGCGGCGGATATCCAAACGTACCGAAGCATAAAATTTAAGTGCATTACCGCCGGTAGTAGTTTCGGGGTTACCAAACATTACGCCGATTTTATCACGCAATTGGTTAATAAATATGCAGCAGCATCCTGTTTTGCTGATTGTACCCGTAAGCTTGCGCAAAGCCTGCGACATTAAGCGTGCCTGTAAACCCATCTTGCTATCGCCCATTTCTCCCTCGATCTCCCCCTTTGGTACCAACGCAGCAACGGAGTCGATCACCAAAATATCAATTGCGCCTGAACGGATCAGGTTATCGGCAATTTCCAATGCCTGCTCACCATTATCCGGTTGAGAGATCAGCAGGTTCTCCACATCGACGCCCAATTTCTTAGCGTAAAAGCGATCGAACGCGTGCTCGGCATCGATAAAGGCGGCAATCCCACCGTTTTTCTGTGATTCTGCAATGGCATGGATAGCCAGTGTGGTTTTACCGGAAGATTCCGGGCCGTATATTTCTACCACTCTTCCTTTAGGTAATCCGCCTACGCCCAGTGCAATATCCAGGCCGAGAGAGCCGGTTGATATAACATCAATTGGTTCGATAGCCGTATCGCCCAGTTTCATGATGGTGCCTTTTCCGTATGATTTTTCTAGCTTATCTAAGGTAAGCTGTAAAGCTTTTAGTTTTTCTGCGCTGCTCATTATTTAAATTTTCGAATAACAAATATATGTAAAGTATTTTAATAATACTAATATTTTTAGTAAATTGTTGATAAGTTATTATTAGTTCGACTAATTTGACTAAGTGGGTGATTTTATTTTGAGAGTTAATCCAATGCAATCAGCTTAATCTAACACATCGATCAAACTTAATCAACCTGAAAACAGTAATCAAATATCTTTATCAACACTTCGTTTCTTCAATTCCCTGCTGATGATATTTAGTTGTTTTTTCTTTTTGAGGTCCCGGGCTTTCTTCGTTTTTAAAGATTCTGCTTTTAACAAAGCAGCTTCTGTATGGCTGCGTTCGTAATACTTGCAAAACCAGTTGATGGGGCAAATTTCACATTTGGGACTGCGTGCCACGCAAATATAGCGTCCGTGCAGGATGAGCCAATGATGGGCAATACCAAGTGTTTCTTTTGGAAGGTATTCTGTCAGTTGTTTTTCAACTGCAAGAGGCGTACGGGCATTGGTGGTTAATCCGATTCGGTTTGCCACCCTGAAAACATGTGTGTCCACCGCAATAGCAGGCAGATCAAATACAACAGAAGCTATCACATTGGCGGTTTTACGGCCCACACCGGGAAGCTTTTGAAGATCGTTGATATCCGACGGAACTTCGCTTTTGAATACTTCAACCAGCATTTTGGCCATACCCACCAAGTGTTTGGCTTTATTATTCGGATAACTTACGCTGCGTATGTAGTTGAAAACTTCTTCAGGTAAAGCTGCGGCCAGTGCATCGGGTGTGGGGAACTGCTCAAAAAGGGGAGGGGTTACCTGGTTGATACGTTTATCGGTGCATTGTGCCGAAAGGATCACAGCTATTAATAGTTGGAACGGACTGGAATAATGTAATTCTGTAACCGGATTGGGCTGATGTTTAGAAAAATAGTCGACAAAGTGACGGTAACGTTCAGGCTTAAGCATTGTTAGTTCATAGTTGATGGCTCATAGTTGATGGTAAATTTCCATTAACTAACATAAGCACGTAAAACTAAATATTTACTTAATAAAAATCAGGTTAGCTGAAATCTTTAGCTAATAAAAAAGGTTCATAACTCATCGTCAAGAGAAATTGTTTCTCCTTCTATGAACTATGAACCATGATCCATCAACTAAAAAACTAGCGCAAACTTTTGGAGTAATTAAGAATGTAGTGTA
>JANYAB010000016.1 GCA_025355225.1 Bacteroidota bacterium | reverse complement strand
CCTTAACTTAACGACATTGGACGGTATCTGGCCCATCGCCCTTAGTTCAATTTCAACGTTATAAGGGTAAGCGTCCGTTCCGCTTTGCAAACTTCTTCCCACTGTTGAAGTAGAGTGTTTTATTAATTGCGAATAAAGGTTTGTTTGAGGCCTGAAGTAAAAAACATCCGGGATCGCGGTAGTAAATTCGCTATATCTCACTGGTATTTTGTCCTGAAAAACCCAATCAGGAAAATTATAGAAAGCAATAGTGTTCCAGCTATATTTGTACTCTATTATGCTCCCTGGCTTTACATTAGGCATCGTGAACGTTATCTCGCTCCGGATTTTATCAATAGATTTAGTATAGATCAGCTTTTTATCAAGTTTTGTGATCTCGATCTTTCCATCAACTAAATTGATTGTCTCAGCTTGTATACCCGTAATATATTCCAAATGATCGCCACTATAATATTCTATAGTTACATCGGCACTTTTTTTGCCATTGTCATTGAAAATTTTAACACGTTTGTGAATTTCCTCTGTAACAACATATAAATTCTGATCAAAATAAACAGAACCTTTATTAAATAACACTTCAGCATTGGCGTCTTTCTCAAAATCGCAGGTTTTCATTTCAAGGTCTGCCTGGTCTATTTTTCCAAAAGGCTGTGCGGACGGAACTGTTTGTGCGTTAACTGTAATTGCCAGACTGCCAAGCAGCAGGAGAGTAAAAATTTTATTCATGTGATAAGAATTGGTTTATCGAATGTAGTAATTAGTATGGTGATTGAATCTTTTTTATAAATAAAGTTTATGTGTAATTAAATTATTTTCCTTGCGGCATACGATATGGTTGTAGTGGAATGCATTATACTTTTTTTTAAACAATTTGTTCATTCAACATTTCATGTACATGGCATTGGCATCCTTTTCAAAATCACACGAAGTTAATCTGAGATCGGCAGTATCAATATTACCGAAACCCCGTACCTGGCCCCTTACAACGAATGTGGCAACCAGCAGGGCAAAGAGGGTAAGAAGTTTTTTCAATTAATATGGTTTGGTGCGCCCAATATAATAATAAAATGTGCCGTCAGCCTATTAATTTAAGTCAGCATCCTATGCGATTTAAACCTACGGTAAATAAAGCAGTCAAATAAATCACAATGGATAATTTTAAGCAGATAAAACATTTGTACGCCAGGGCGGGTTTCGGGCTCCGTTTTGAAGATAGGAAGGTTAATGAACATTTTTCTGTGAAAAAGGCTGTAAAAGATCTGTTTAAAACTTCCGACGTCAATGACCCGATTAGTACGGTGCAGGGCAATACCGACTACAACGCCATCATGAAAGGCGATGTATTGGCGAGGAAACAATTTTTGCAGGAACAGAGGCAACAGGAAAAAGACCTGAACCTGGCATGGATCCAAAAAATGAGCGCCACCGAAGCCCAACTGCGGGAAAAGATGACCTTGTTTTGGCACAATCATTTTGCCTGCCGCAGTAGGGAAGCTTTGTTTGCGCAGCAATTAAATAATATACAGCGTACCCATGCGTTAGGCAACTTTCGCGACCTTGTTCTGGAGGTATCCAAATCACCGGCCATGCTGCAGATTTTAAATAATCAGCAAAACCATAAGGGCCACCCAAATGAAAATTTCGCCCGCGAGCTGATGGAATTGTTTACCATCGGGCGTGGCAATTATACCGAAAAGGATGTTAAAGAGTCGGCACGTGCGTTTACCGGTTGGGGATTCAATAAAGACGGCGAATTTTTAGTTCGGCCGTTTCTGCACGATGGTGATCAAAAAACTTTCCTGGGCAAAACTGGAAATTTTGCCGGAGAAGATATTATTAACACGTTACTTGAGCAAAAACAAACGGCATATTTTATTAGCAATAAACTGTACAAATACCTGGTTAATGAAATACCCGACCCTTTGCACGTTAATGCAATGGCCGATGTATTTTACAAATCCAACTACGAGATAAAACCCTTACTGGAGTATGTCTTTACTTCGGATTGGTTTTATGAGGATAAAAATACCGGCAACATCGTGAAATCGCCGGTTGAGCTTATTGTAGGGCTAAACAGGCAGTTTTATATTACATATCAGCGGCCCGACGTTCTGCTTGAATTTCAGCGGACATTGGGACAAATTTTATTTTATCCACCCAACGTAGCCGGATGGCCGGGCGGCAGAAACTGGATAGACAGCTCGTCATTGATGTATCGGCTTAAGATACCGTCAATGGTATTAAACGGGGGTTTAATTGATTTTGCAGGGAAAGCTGATCCCGAAGATGAGGCTTATCTAGCTACAGTGCGCAACAGGCAGACTTTGGTAAACACAAAAGTGCAGGCACAACCGGACTGGCCAAAATTTTTAGGCGATATCCCTAAAAATTTATCCAATACAGCCATCGCACAGTTTATACTAGAACCAACCTTGGGCAAGGCCATGCAAAATACGGTAGACCATTCAACGAACATTAAGACATTGGTCATAGAAATAGTGTCAACACCGGAGTATCAGCTGTGCTAAGCCCCCTAACCCCCTGAAGGGGGAATAGGAACGGCTTATTATATAAAAATAAATTAAAATCCCCCTTTAGGGGGGTGGGGGCTAATTAAACTATGAAACGTCGGGATTTTTTAAGAAACACAGCGCTTGCCTCGGGGGCATTTTTGATACCTGCTTTTCTGAAACCGTTGGAAGCTTTAGCCAATGGCCAGCTTAGCGGCTACAAAAATTTGGTTGTCATACAGCTTTCGGGCGGTAATGACGGCCTCAATACTATTATTCCTTATGGCAATGACATCTATTATCAAAAACGGAAAACTATAGCAATCAATCAAACCGATATTATTAAACTGAATGACATGCAGGGCTTAAACCCCAGTCTGTCGGCCTTAAAAGAAATTTTCGACCAGGGTTGGATGAGCATCATTAATTCTGTTGGTTATCCAAATCCCGACCGTTCACACTTCAGGTCGATGGATATTTGGCAAACGGCTAGCGACTCCAACCAGTTTTTAACCACCGGCTGGATAGGGCGTTATCTTGATTCTAATTGCCAGACCTGTAAAAATCCGTACACCGCTATTGAGGTAGACGATACCTTATCCCTTGCCATGAAAGGAACGGCTATGAAAGGCATTGCTGTGCAGGACCCTAATAAATTATACCAGGCTACACGTGAGCCTTTTTTTAAGGATCTGCTGCATGATTGTGGCAGCGACCACCTGAATGAGGATAATTTAGGCTACCTGTACAAAACCATGATCGAAACGTATTCGTCGGCTGATTATATCCAGAAGACTTCCAAAACTTACAATGTAAGCGCTGAATACCCGCCAACTCCGTTGGGGAACCAGCTTAAAACGGTTTCAAAATTTATTAATTCAGGATTACAAACCCGTGTTTATTACGTTTCGCTAAGCGGCTTCGATACCCATGTGGGCCAGCAAAATCAGCAGGGCCGGCAATTAAAAATATACGGTGATGCAGTTGCGGCCTTTGTTAAGGACCTGAAACAAACCGGTAAACTTGAAGACACGCTGGTTATGACCTTCTCTGAATTTGGCCGTCGCGTAGAGCAAAATGCAAGCAACGGAACCGATCATGGCACAGCCAACAACGTGTTCATTTTCGGGGGAAGACTAAAAAAAGCGGGCATATTTAATGATGCTCCCGACCTAACCCAACTCGATAATGGTGATTTAAAGTACAAGATCGATTTCCGGGAGGTGTACGCCACTTTGTTGGATAAATGGCTGGATGTAAACAACAGCCAAATATTAAATAAGAGTTTTAATGGCTTAGGATTTGTTTAGGGCGACCATTGTCCTTATATCTGTACAAAAAAGGGCCCGGAAGAATTTTCCAGGCCCTGTCATTTTCAATCAACGTTGGGTATTTTAGAAAAACTTAAATCCCACACTCAATGCCCACAGGTTTTGCCGCTGCCCAAAGTTGTCGTTTATTTTAGTAAGGCCACCTTCATATCGCAGATCGGCAGTAATCGGTCCGATGTCAACTCCACCACCAGCCTGGATACCTAAAGTGCTGTTATTGTATTTTCCAAAATCCTGGAAAGCGGCTTCGAAGTTGTTCGAAAAACTTTCATTTTTACTGAGTACATAAGTATAAATAGGGCCAGCCATGATACGGAAATTAAGATCCTTTGAGCCAAAGGAATGACCCAACAGCAACGGCACGTTTAAATTGGTGAATTTAACATTTGCCGTATAGTCGATGCCGGTACTGTTCGATTCAAATTTACCTCCTGTACTGCTCAGATAAACCTCAGGTTGTAAATAAAGGCCACTACCAACACGGGCAAATACACCTGCCTGGTAACCGGCAACGCTGGAGTGATTAAAGTTATCAGAGTTGATTTGCGAAAAATTGACGCCGCCTTTGATCCCAACCGAAAATTGTGCCTGTGCACTGATACAAACTGCTATCAATAATGCGGCACTTAAAAGATACTTTTTCATTTAAATTTATTTTAGTTTATAAATAGGTTAGATGTTAACCTTTGGACATGGCTTAAACAATTAATGAGCCAAATTATTGCCTGAGGGCTTGAGCAGATTTTTTTCTATTTTTGTGAAAATATCTTTAACAATGGCAGAGATCAGTATCAGCAACAAGGATTGGGCTCGTGTAAAAATCAAATTGCAGCGAAAATATAATCGTCTTACCGATGAACAATTACAATATAGCGAGGGCCAGGAAGACAACCTGATCAGCCGGATAATGGAACTGGTGAACCGCGACCGTAGATATGTTGTGTTTACCTTGAAAAAGGCTTTGGTGAATATTGACAATAACCGCCTGTAAACCAGGATCGGACTTGAAAAATAGTGTAACATAATCTTTAAGTAAGATTGTGTGCTTAACTTTTTATATTTAAAACCTTATACCTAATTTTATACTTTATTCGTATTAATGCCGGGTGTAGAAATAAGAGCAAACTTTTAGGTCCCTGGTCTCAAATTTGGTATCCCATATCTCTAATAACGTGTGATGAAAAGGAATTATAAAAAGTGGGGTTTTGTCGGCGGCATATTGGTGCTGGCCATAGGCATTTGGAGTTTTAACGATGATCTGTTCCAGATATCCAAAAACCTGGATGTCTTTGCTTCGGTTTATAAAGAAGTTAATATCAACTATGTAGATGATATTAACTCTTCAAAAATGATAAAAACCGGTGTTGATGCCATGCTGGAAGGGCTGGATCCTTATACCGAGTTTGTTCCCGAGTCAGAAATTGAAGATTACAGGCTTCATTACGTAAGTACACAATATGGGGGTATTGGCGCCGGTATTTTCGCGCGGAATAATAAAGTATATGTTTCGGACGTGTTTGAAGGGTTCCCCGCACAAAAATCAGATATCAGGCCGGGCGATCAGTTGTTAAAAATAAATGATGTAGATCTTAATGGTAAAAACAATGACCAGGTTAGCCAGCTTTTAAAAGGTTCAAAAGGTGCAACAGTTAAATTGCTGCTCAAACGCAATGAATCAGAACCGGTTGAAAAAAAGATAGTACGTGATGAAATTAAACAACCTAATGTTTCTTATTACGGCATGGTTGATGGCAACATGGGTTATATAAAGCTGGATAAATTCTTAGAAAACTCAGCTGAGGAGGTAACTACAGCGTTGAGCGCGATAAAAAAGAACAATCCTAACGGTATTATCCTCGACCTCCGATCAAATGGTGGCGGCATATTACAGGAAGCTGTAAAAATTGTAAATCTTTTTGTGCCGAAAAATGTGGAGATAGTATCGCAAAAAGGAAAAATAAAAGAAAAAAACTTTACCTATAGCACTCAGAACACACCACTTGAACCTAATTTACCGCTGGTTGTGCTTGTAAATGGTCGTTCTGCTTCAGCCTCAGAAATTGTGGCCGGTTCGTTACAGGATCTCGACAGAGCTATAATTATTGGTCAGCGCAGTTATGGTAAAGGACTGGTGCAGCAAACTTTTAATTTACCCTATAATAGTTTGGTAAAAATAACCATTGCCAAATACTATGTACCATCAGGCCGCTGCGTACAAGCGTTGGATTATACGCATCGCAAGGATGATGGCAGTGTGGTAAAGGTTGCCGACTCGCTGATGCATGAATTTAAAACTAAGGACGGGCGTTCAGTTTATGATGGAGGCGGCGTATATCCTGATATTTTTGTAAAGCAGGACCGTTTTGCCAATGTTACACAGGCCCTGGTTTCCAAGCTGCTGATATTTGATTATGCAACACTTTATCGCAATACGCATTCAAAAATAGATGATGCACATACATTCCATTTAACAGACGCCGAATATATTGATTTTGTAAAATTCCTGGCCGATAAAAACTATAGCTACACCACCGCTACTGAAAAACTGGTGAATAGCTTAAAAACCGAAGCAACTAAGGAAAAGCAATTTGCCAGCATACAGGCAGAATATGAAGCCTTAAAGACTAAAATGGTCAACAGTAAAAAGAATGATCTGCAACAAAATAAAGATGAGATAAAACAGGTGCTTGAAAATGAAATAGCATCTCGCTATTACTATGAAAAGGGCCGTTACGAAACCAATTTCAAATACGACAAAGAGCTTGCCCAGTCAGTAAAAATAATGCAGGATAAAGGTCAGATTGTCGCCATACTAAAAGGTGATGGCAATTACAAGGTGATAGGCAAACCCCAACTTGCCATGATATCTAAAAAAACTGAGGACAAGGATACCATCAACGATCAATAGTACGAAATTCTAAGAAATTCATAGCCGGGAACTAAGACTTACGAAGTTTTAAAAACTTCGTAAGTCTACAATAAATCCAGCCGTTTCAGCAACCAAAGAGTTAACTATATACCTGTAAATCTGCCTGAAAAGAAAATTAACCCGAATAAATTAAACTTTATCCCCAGTTAGTTGTCATACTTCTAAACAACTATATGAAAAAGATCCTTTTTATGGCAGCAATAGTCATTTGCTGCTTATCAACTAAATTTGTTAGCGCCCAGATACACGTTCGTTTAGGCGTTGGCGTCAATATCAACAGCCAACCCGAATGGGGCCCGGTTGGCTACGATCATGCTGATTACTATTACATCCCCGATGTTGGTGCTTATTATGATGTGAATGCACACCAATATGTTTA
>JANYAB010000002.1 GCA_025355225.1 Bacteroidota bacterium | reverse complement strand
CCATGAATTTCGCCCGGGAGAACGGCTATGTATGCACGCTGATGGGACGTCGCCGTTACCTTCGTGATATCAACTCGGCCAATGCAACGGTTAGGGGATTTGCCGAACGAAATGCTATCAACGCACCGATACAAGGTTCGGCTGCTGATATGATCAAGATCGCTATGATCAATATTCACCGTGAATTTAAAGCACAGAAACTGGATGCCCGCATGACCATGCAGGTGCATGATGAGTTGGTTTTTGATGTGCCCAACCACGAAATAGAAATAGTGAAACCCATTATTATGCATGGCATGAAGACCGCGATAAAGACGGGCGTACCGATAATGGTGGAGATTGGTACGGGGTTAAACTGGCTGGAGGCGCATTAATGGTAAGGTGGTGACAAAGAGCGCTGTCACCCTGAGCCTGTCGAAGGGTATGTGCGGCGAGGCCCTGCCCACTATGCTTCGACAGGCTCAGCATGACACCCAACGTGTCAACTGTAGCGACGGTGAAGAACCTTATTCAAACGGCAGGTAAGCGACATGCTTTGTGCATCAGATGCTTCACGATGTTCAGCATGACAAATGGCGGTGATTTTGTCCGTTCGTTTTTTGGTATAAGGTGCAATGGGACAAAACGGACAAACCAGGTTAAAGGTAAAAGGCGAATGGTTGCCATTGAAAAAACCTTTACCCTTTCCACCTTTCACCTCAAAAAGGTAACTAACTCTTTTTCTTCGTAGTCGCCTTTGGCTTTAGCGAGCTTACATATTCATAACTCAAATAAAAATAAGGCTTCAGTTCATCGGTATTCATTAAAAGGTGATCAAGCACCGTTACGTATTCTTTTTGTATGATGCCATAGGATAACGCCAAAGTAGTTTTATATTTTTCAAGGAAAGGTTCCCGGTCAACCGGGGCTAACCGGAGAGCCATAAAGCCGTCTTTGGATATATAGCTGTACATATTGCCGTTTAAAGAGGTATAGGGTATGGTATCTCCCTTGCGCACCGCATCAGGATGAGTTGCAACCAATTTTTCATAAAGTGCGATCCTTTCTTCTGCGGAGATACTTGGTTCGTTCATAGGATTTTACCAACTAAAAACTTCTCGGCGTACTAGCGATCCAGCTATCCAAATCCCTTGCCTGCTTTTCATTATTTTTCATCCAATTGGTATTCTCATCCTTATTTGCGTTTAAGCTAACAAGCCGGATGAAAGCAGGCATATTGCTGGTCTGTGAAAGTTTGTGAAAATAGTCGACAAAGAATTTATCAAAAAAGGTTTTATCAGTCTTGCTTTCCGACATCTCACCCACTATGTTAAATATACTTTTCAATTCATATTCCAATAGATCCATCCCTGCCAGCTTTTTTTTCTGGCCCGATAAAACGGTCATGGATATTGCCAAATTCAGCGTTTGATTTTCCTGGTTATCCCTGGGCGAAATAATTATGGTTGTACGTCCGCTGCCATCTTTGAGCGTGCCTCCCTGCAAAATACTCCGGATATTAGTAAAAGCTTCTGCAGACCGGGTTGTTTGCGGTTCAAGCAGCAGGAAACTGCAAAAACCCATTAAAGCATTTACCCGTTTGTTCTGGTGGAATGTCACTAAAGCATACAACCTTTGGCTGCTGGCATGTTTTGGATCAAGTTTAATCGCTTCGATTGCACTCGCTTCTGCTTCAGCATATTGTTTGTTTCTAAAGTAAGCGATGCCCAAATTAAAATGAAGCCGCTGATAATTGGGATTGACTTTGATACCATCTTTATAGGCTTCAATGGCTTTCTGTGACTGGTTTCCCTGATCATAAATACTTCCCAAAAGATCATAGGAGGCAGCAATCAATGGCGGACTTGTGCTGGCTTTGATTGTTTTTTCAATAAATGGAATGCCATCATTTCCCTTCCCTGATGCAAACAGTGAAAAAGCCATCTCGTAATTTGCCTGGATATTTTCGGGGTCGATTTTTAAGGCCTCCTTGTATTTATCTATCGCCCCGGCATATTTCCCCTGGTCGTTAAGCTGCACACCCTGCCTCACCAGGTCGGCAGCCCCGGTACCATCCTGGGCCATGGAACAAAATGAAGTAATAATGAAAGTTAAGGCTAAGGTTATTTTGCGGAGGATTTTCATATTTTAAAATTAAATAAGGTTATTAACTAAAAGAAGAAAAATGTTTAAAACTTTTGTTTCATGCCGGCATATAATTTTCAATTTTCGCGTTTTGATAATTGATAGAAATTATATGAGATTAGTGCTAAGAAAAATTCTAACATCTTCCGCTCCGCTTCTTTTGCTTATAGCCTGCGGAAATAATAATAAAGCCAACCCGGCAAACCCCACCACGCCAACATACAATAAACCCTTTAATCCAACTGAGCTAATAAAATATAATCCCAAAAATGGCGACAAGCGGATAGATGAGTTTTTTCATAAGCTGCATCAAAAAAGCGCGTTCAACGGTGATATCCTGGTAGCTAAACATGGAAAGATCATTTATGAAAACGCATTAGGCTGGGCAGATCACCTGCGGCGCGACAGTTTGAAGATAGGCTCCCAGTTTCAACTGGCATCGGTTACCAAAACCATGACCTCCACTGCTATTCTGCAATTAATGGAACGCGGTAAATTGCGGCTTGATCAAAATGTAAAAGACTTCTTCCCTAATTTTCCTTACGATGGAATTACTATCAGGCTATTGCTTACCCACCGGTCGGGCATGATGAATTATGTTTATTTTGTTGATAATATCTATCGCAGCCAGCATCTAAATCAACGTAAGGGAATTACCAATACCGAAGCGATGAACATGATCGCCCAATATAAGCCCACACCGTTTAATAAGCCCAACAAACGCTTTTTATACAATAACTCTAATTTTATGGTGCTGGGTTCCATTATAGAAAAGGTAACAGGCATGAGTTATGCCGATTACATGAAAGACAATGTATTCAAACCAGCAGGAATGACCCATACGGCGGTATATTCAAAGGCTGTGTATGACAAAATACCGGTAGATGTAGTTGGGCATGACCGGAATAGCTGGAAATACTCGGTTGCACCAAATTTCCTGGATGGCCCTGTGGGTGATAAGGGGATATACAGCACCGTAGGAGACCTTTACCTATTTGACCAGGCACTCAGAGCCGGGCGTTTGATAAAACCGGCTACACAAGATTCTGCATATACCGATCGCAATCCGATGATCCGCGGTCACTTTAATTATGGCTACGGCTGGCGGCTATTTGAGGCACCGGGCGAAAAGGTAGTATATCACACCGGTTGGTGGCATGGGTTCAGACATATTTTTGTGCGCGATCTGAAAAATGACGTGACAATTGTGTTGTTGGGCAATGTGGTTAACGGAAGCTTGTTACATTTAGACGATTTGTTTAAGATGGAAGGGATGCCGGTTATACGCAAAGGCGCATATAACGGCAACGGAGATACAGCGGAAGATTGATAATTTGTTTGAAAGTTGTAAGGTTGGAAAGTTGTAAGGTTGACTTTATTTGAAAAATAATATCAGCAATTAACAACAACGATTAGATTATTATATTTGAACATTACAACTTTCCAAAACCTGTTTGAAAGTTGTAATGTTGGAAAGTTGTAAGGTTGACTTTATTTGAAAAATAATATCATCATTCAAGAACAGTACTTATCATATTTGAACATTACAACGTTACAACTTTCCAACTTTTAAACTAACAAACCATGTTCGATAAACTATTTGAAGCACAGCAAAAGGCTGGTGAAGTGAAAAAACGACTGGATGCGATAACGGTTTCCGGTACAGCAGAGGGAGGAAACATCTCGGTTACTGCCAATGGTAGCAAAACGGTTCTATCAATTAACATCAATGACGATTTTTTTAAGAACGCAGATCGGGAAGAACTTGAAGAATTGCTGGTCGTTGCCGTAAATAAAGCTTTGCAACAGGCGGATAACGTCAGCCAAAGTGAAATGTCTGCACTAACAAAAGATATGTTTGGCGGTTTAGGCAATATGTTTGGTAAATAGTCCAGCCCCCTAACCCCCTAAAGGGGGAATGCTATGTGCTGATTTATTTAATTGATCGATAACTAATAAAATATCACGCTATGAAATTCACTTATTATGGCCACTCGTGTTTTGAATTGAAAGCAGGTGGCAAAACATTATTATTCGATCCGTTTATTTCGCCTAATCAACTTGCAAAAGATATTGATGTGAACAGCCTGAAGCCGGATTATATTTTACTCTCGCACGGTCACGGCGATCACATGGCCGATCTGTTTACAATTGAAAAGAAAAGCCGCGCCAAAGTGATCTGTATTGCTGATATAGCCGGGTGGCTGGGTAAAAATAACGTAACCAATGTGCACGGAATGAATATTGGCGGGGGACATAACTTTGACTTTGGCCGGGTAAAAATGGTTTATGCGCTTCACTCTAGTTCGATGCCTGATGGTGCATACGGGGGCAATCCCGCCGGCTTTGTAATTTATGCGGATGGAAAGAAAATCTATTTCGCCGGTGATACGGCCTTAACCTACGACATGAAATTATTGGCAGAAGAAAACCTTGACTGGGCTATTTTACCCATAGGGGACAATTATACCATGGGTGCCGAAGACGCAATAAAGGCAACGGGGTTTATCAACTGTAAAAATGTGATTGGCGTGCATTACGATACTTTCCCGGCGATAAAGATCAACAAAGCCGAAACTGCCGACAAGTTTGCCCAGGCGGGTGTTAATCTTAAGC
>JANYAB010000001.1 GCA_025355225.1 Bacteroidota bacterium | reverse complement strand
TGTGGTTGTAACCGTCACATTTCCTGACGCCCCTTTGCCGACAACCGCAACTATGCTATACGACGAATTTACCTTGAACGAAGCGGCCGGTATCCCTCCAAAACTTACGCCTGTGACATTAGAAAAATGCAATCCTGATATTAAAACCTGTGTACCGATTGCACCGGAAACCGGTGTAAAGCCAGTTATAACTGCCCCCCTACTAAAGCTTGTATATTGAGTTACGGTGTCCGCATAAAGCTGGTTGGAAACAATTAGGCGGATCGTATCATTAGGGCCGTAAACATTAGCGGTATAGCTTGCATTATAGGCATTACTTATTAGCTTCCCATTTCTGTACCATGTATAATTATAGCCCGATCTGCTGTAGTTAACGAGGTTTACCGTGCTGTTTGAAGATACGGTAGTGGTATCGATGGCGAAAAGCGCATTTGGTATTGGCGTGCCGCCACCGTTGGTGCTTAGTTCTATAAAACCATGGCCACCTCCGGCCCAAATAGAAGTCGCGGATAGCTGAAGGTCACTAAAAGTAAAATTCAGATAGGAATAATTATTATCCCGATGTAAGCGCTCCCATATCTTACCAGAATTGGTAGTTTTATAAACTTCGTAATTACCTGCCAGCGCATATCCTGTGCTGTCATTGGTAAATATCATTTTATCGCCTATAAATGGCGCCACCTGGGTGTTATTTTGTTTGATCCAGCTTGAGCCCCCGTTTGTTGTTGCATATACACTTCCGTCGTCAATATTTAACCAGCCGATATTGGTTGTTATAGGCGCATTTTAAATTGCCCTGCGGTATTTGAATTTGCTGCCAGCTATTCCCTGCATCCATAGTTGCAAATAATGAAGTATTACCCGCATAAGCCCCAATTGCATAAACCTGGTTATTGTTAATGGCTTGCAGATTTGTGAAAACATTAAATGGTAAAGTCTTATTAATAAGCCAGGACAAACCATCATCGGTGGTTCTTAAAATATTGTCTGTATAAACTGCATACCCTGTTGATCCATTTGCAGGAAAAACCATGTCACTAATAAATGAACCCGGGGTAGAGGGATCATAGGCTGCATGAAAAACAAGTTTAAACGTATTGCCCTGATCGGTAGAGTATAAAATGGAAGGTTCAAGGCCATAGTCGCCAAAAACTATAAGAGTGTTCTTGTTAAAAGCTTTTACACCTGATATCTCAAACCCGAACGTAAGATTTACGCCATACCCGTTAAAATTAACATTACCGGTGTTTATGTATTTCGGGGTAAAGGTTCGTCCGGTGTCTGTTGTAAAACCGACAAAATTGGTAAACCCAACATAACCATCTGATAAGGAATAAAAGCTGGCTTTAGAAACGTTATTTTCAGTAGGTTCAACGTGAATTTGATGTAGCTGAGAAAAGGAACGGCTAATAAAGCACAACGAAAAAATAAACATCAACAGAAATGCGGGAACTTTTTTTCGCAAGTAATCCCGGTGGGTGCAGCTTATTTTTTTTGTTGTACTACACATTTATCGTAAGGTGATAAGGGTGGTGTTAGTACAAATATAATGTAATAAGTTTAGGTTTATGTTAGCGTTTAGAACGCTACATTGATAATACTTTTAAGCTTACGCATGACATGTTGGGTGTCATGCTAAGCCTGTCGAAGCATAGTGGGCAGGCCTTGCCACACATACCCTCGACAGGCTCAGGGGTGACCGCGCTTTGTCTTTCGATCCCTATGATCTGATCAAGAATTTATTCTAATTATTGATGATTTATTTTGCTGCAACGTCCACCACCGGTCGTTTGTCCCTGTTAGCTAAATCCCAGCCGGTATAGAATACCAGTTGAGCGCGTTTGGCCAATAGCGGGAAGTTGATCTTGCTGATCTCGTCGCTTACCTGGTGGTAATCTGCATGTACCCCGTTAAAATAGAAAATGATCGGAACGCCATGCTTGGCAAAATTATAATGATCGGAGCGATAGTAGAACCTGTTGGGATCGTTCAGATCATCGTATTTATAATCCTGTTCGATGTGGATGTATTTATTGTTAGCATCTTCATTTATCTGGTGTAATTCCTTGCTCAGCATGGCCGAGCCGATAGTATACACGTAATTTGCTGAATCAGGCTTACCGATATAATCAAAACCTACACGACCTATCATATCAATGTTCAGGTCGGTAATGGTATTGGCCAATGGGAATACAGGATGATCGGTATAATACTCGGAACCCAGTAAACCTTTTTCTTCGCCCACATTTCCTAAAAACAAAATACTGCGGCGGGGGCCAAAACCATCCTTTTTAGCCTGGGTAAAGGCGCGTGCAATTTCCAATATGCCGGTAGTGCCCGATCCGTCGTCATCTGCACCATTAAATACTTTATCCGGACCGTTCGCGTTCAAACCGAGGTGGTCATAATGCGCTGAGAAAACCAAAACTTCATCCTTAAGGTCGGTGCCCGGCAAATAGCCTAATACATCAACTGCTTTTACATCCTTGCTTTCCGCAGCGTAAGAGGCTGACACATCGGCTTTAATGGTTTGTGTTTGCGGCTCACCTGATTGATCGATGGCCTTTTTCAGGTCTTCATAAGTTTTTCCTGAGTTTTTAAGTACCTGGGTGGCAATTTCAGGTGTGATAGTAAATACTGCTGCCTGTGCCGCAGGAGTTCCTTCCTTTTTTATTGATAAACGGCCGCCTGGACTGCCACCAAATCTTTTTAACATAGTAGCCACATTAGGATTAACAGCAAGTATTAATGCGGGCTGTTTACTTTGTAGGAATTGAATGCGCTTATTGCGGTTGGTCACCCATGTTGACTTGTCAGCTTTCCCGGTTATTTTGGATACACCACTGGCAACCGGCTCACCATCATTTATATATAATACAACCTTGCCGGTAATATCAATACCTTTCAGATCATCATAATTAGTATCGCTGATGCCGTAACCGATAAAGACCACTTCGGCGGAATTAATGGTTTTAGCATCGGAGCCCGTGCCATAAAAATCCTTTCCGCTGGAGTAAGGGGTTCCGCTTACAGAAAAGGAATTTATTTTAAACGCATTTTCAACCAGCGGGATATCCAGAAAATAAGAGCCATTCACAGGTGCTTGAAGCCCCATTTTTTTAAATTCATCAGCAATATAATTCGCTGCCTTATCGGCACCCGGTTTGCCTGTCTCACGCCCCTCAAACTCATCAGATGCTAAAATACTTAGATGTTTCCCGGCATCTTCGGCACTAATGTATTGTGCGTATTTTTCTGGGTTGGTGTTTTGTTGTGCATGCGCGCTTGCTGCAAGAGCAAGTGTTATAATACATAATGATATTTTTTTCATATACGTGTTGGTGATTTGGGTTTGATCGGATGTTCGTGATTAGCTGTAAGTTGTAATCTTCGACATTTTAGGTTTTAGAATTTAGGTTTT
>JANYAB010000820.1 GCA_025355225.1 Bacteroidota bacterium | reverse complement strand
CCTTAAGCATTCTTTCGGCGACATCCCTCCCGGAAAGACCAGACAGTAACCCGATCTCTGCATAATGACTAAACTTGCTTTTAAACCTCCATTGCACAATAAAGCTGACCAGCGCTATGATGATCATCAGGAACAATGCGGAATTATAACTTATGTACCCTATAATTAATGATAAATGATTCATATTAATGTTTTTAAAATGGATATTTCAAAAAGCATTCCACATAAAATGATATTTAGCTGTGCTTTAGCAGCAGTTCATTCAAATTTGAGATTTTTGGGTTTGAATTTTATACTTTTGGATTTGGAACATACATTTTCTTACTGGGAACGCACAGCGTTTATTGATAACGCTGATGTGATCATTATAGGCAGCGGCATTGTAGGCCTGAGTGCCGCACTGCGTATAAAACTACAAAGACCCGGTTTAAAGGTTACCGTACTGGAACGTGGGTTTTTGCCAAGCGGTGCAAGTACAAAAAATGCAGGGTTTGCTTGTTTTGGCACCCTTTCGGAACAAATCGCATTATCGAAAAAATCATCTGAAAACGAGGTCCTGAAGCTTGTCGATTACAAATGGCGTGGCTTGCAGCGGCTTCGTGAAAACTTGAGCGACGAGCGAATCGACTATCACCAGTTTGGCGGATACGAATTATTTATGGATAATGAGGCCATAAAGGCAGAGGAGTGCCTGGACCAATTAACTTATTTTAACAATTTATTGAAACAAGTTACAGGCACCGCTGACATTTATGCAGTAGCAGATGCCAAAATAGCTGATTTTGGCTTTAACAAAATAAGCCGGATGATCTACAACCCTTTCGAAGGACAGCTGCATACCGGGAAAATGATGCGCGCGCTGCTAAAAAGGGTGTACGATGAAGGAGTATTGATCTTGAACGGATGCAACGTTAATGAGATCATCCATGAAGAAGGACAGATCAGGCTGGCCACTTCCCAGGGAGATTTTAAAACCGGAAAAGTGATATTGGCTACAAATGCGTTCGCCGCCCAGTTGTATCCGGAATTGGATGTAATACCCGGTCGCGGGCAAGTATTGATTACTAAACCAATACCCCATTTAAAGCTCAAAGGAACCTATCATTTTAACGAAGGATATTATTATTTCAGGAATATTGACAATAGCGTGCTTTTCGGCGGGGGGCGTAACCTGGATTATGAGATGGAAGAAACCTGGGATTTTGGACAGACAGAAAATGTAAAAGCTATGCTGACAGACTATTTGAATGAGATCATATTACCTGGCCAGAATGCTGAGATTGATTATTGGTGGAGCGGGATCATGGGTTTCGGCGAAGAGATCAGCCCAATAGTTAAGGAAGTGCAACCCAATGTATTTTGCGCGGTGCGCTGCAACGGCATGGGTGTAGCAATGGGAAGTTTGGTGGGGGAAGAAGTGGCGGAATTAGCGCTTCGGTAATCTGCCTAAATCAAATTTCTGATATTCCTTAATCAAAGTTTTAGATGCCCGTTTTAACCAGGCATCAGTTAACAGTTGTTGCAGATCACTTGGTTCCACTTTTGGTAAGTTGACCAGTATAGATGGATAGTTTCGGTAATGATCTGTTATAAAAAATATTTCGGGATAGTCCTTAATCCACTTTTCCCTTTCATGGGTGTGTACAACCAGCACCTCGCCATTTTCCCAAATACGGGCAAACAACTTTTTCTGAACGTAAAATGCCGGTGTACCGAAACATAAGCCTTCTGCTGCACCCGGTAAAGCAAGCATTACCGAGCGCATAAATTGAAGGTATATAAATGGATCAGATGGCATAATATCAAAGTTAAAGAAAAATTATTCTTCGAGATAATCTAATACCCTGTCGCAATTCTCCCCTCGTATTGCCGCATTCACCCGTTTTCAGGTTCAATAATTGACATTAAGTTTGTGTATATCATTGTTACTAAGCGATTTTTTATACCGGTCTACTTTTGAAACCCCGATAAAACGTTAAAAAACCAGAGAAAAGGAAAAAAATTAAAAAAAATTTGCGCAACTGAAAGGTTGCATTTATATTTGCAACCAAAAGGTTGCATAATTTATGAGAAGAGATGTGTTCCAGGCAATTGCCGACCCAACGAGGAGAGAGATATTGAGTATGATCGCACACAAATCGCTTAATATAAATTCGGTTACCGAAAATTTTGATGTAAGCCGGGCCGCGATATATAAACACATGAAGATATTGACTGAATGTGGGTTATTGGAAATTAAACAACATGGACGTCAACGATTTTGCGAAGGGCGGCTGGAGAAACTGAATGAGGTGTCGGATTGGGTAGCACAATACCGGGAGTTCTGGGATAAAAGGCTCGATTCGTTAGAAGTTTACTTGCAGGAATTACAAGGTAAAAGTAAAAAACATGGCAAAAAAAAATGAACTGGTTATCGCCCGCGTTTTCGACGCACCGCGCGGGCTTGTATTTAAAGCATGGACCGAAGCTGAACGCCTGGTCCAATGGTGGGGACCAAAAGGTTTCGATGTTAAGGTCAGCCAATTAAACCTCCGTCCGGGTGGTATTTTTCACTACAGTATGAGTTTGCCCGATGGCAATGAAATGTGGGGCAAATTTGTTTACCACGAAATAACTGAACCTGAGCGGATCGTTTTTGTTAGTTCCTTCTCGGACAAAGACGGCAGTATAACCAGGGCTCCATTCAGCCAGGCCTGGCCGCTGGAAGTATTGAATGAACTGACGCTAACCGAGCGTGATGGTAAAACCACACTTACCCTTCGGGGCGGCCCCATCAATGCTACCGAAGAGGAATACAAGACATTTGAGTCGGCATTCGGATCTATGCAACAAGGGTTTGGCGGAACATTTGATCAATTGGATGAATACCTTGCTAAACAACACGTTTGATAATGTAGGTAAATACCTCTTTTCAAATCACTATAACTGAACGCAAGGCGGAAACCAAACTATTGATCGTTTGGAACAGGAATTGTTAAAAATGTAAAAACAAAGTCATAAATTCAATTGAAACTTAAATCAAAAAAAATGAAAACAACAAAAATTATTTATTGGGTATTTACAGTGCTGTTAATATTGTTAATGCTGTCGTCGGCAATTGGAACTTTCATGAACAACCCCCAGGGCGCAGCATTTGCTAAACACCTCGGTTACCCCATGTATTTATTTACATTTTTGAGTGTGGCAAAAATTCTGGGTATCATAGCAATTCTTGTTCCCGGCTTTCCAAGGCTAAAGGAATGGGCCTATGCAGGTTTTACATTTGATTTGGTGGGCGCTGTTTATTCTGGTCTGAGTGTGGGTGATCCTCTTGTCCAATGGATACCAGTATTTGTAGGGCTCATTTTTGTATTCGGATCTTATATTTTTTACCACAAAAAGTTAAAAGCACAAGGGGCATAATCGATCACAAAACAATGGAATTTAACATGGTTGAAGTTTTCAAAACAAATATCCGGTATAAAAGACAGGCTAAATTGCTCTTGTGCCGTTTGTCTGAACAATTTCCATTGTTACAGATCAACTTTGACCTGGAGGATTGCGACAAAATTTTGAGAGTAGAGGGAGAAAATATATGCCAGGAAGAAATTGCCGAATTAGTAGCTGATAACGGATATCAATGTGAAGTATTAGCGTAAATAGTCGACAACATAATAGAAAATCATGAAGCAAGTAACTTCAAAAGACGGTACCATCATTGCATTCGACCAGCGGGGTACCGGACTACCCCTAATATTGGTAGATGGCGCCCTGTGCAGCCGCGACTTTGGTCCAATGCCCAAACTGGCTGCCTTACTGGCACCTCATTTTACGGTTATCAATTACGATCGCCGCGGACGAAACCAAAGCGGCGACACAAAACCCTACGCCGTTGAACGCGAAATTGAAGATATTGAAGCGCTCATTAATTCAGCGGGCGGAACCGCTTTTGTAGTAGGATTTTCCTCGGGCGCCGTGCTTGTCCTGGCTGCTGCTGCAGCCGGGCTTAACATTGCCAAACTCGCGTTATATGAACCTCCGTTCAGAGTTGACGATGAAGGGCACCAGGCACCACCAGATTCCCTGGAGCAACTAAAAACACTGATCGCGGCTGACCGCCGCGCTGACGCCGTAAAATTTTTCATCCATGATATTGTTGGCCTCCCTTCCATAGCCGTTTTCATTATGCAGCTTATGCCCATATTCAAAAAGCTCAAAGCAGCGGCACACACACTTCCTTATGACCTTACCATATTAGGGGACGCGACACTGCCTGAAAAAAAGGCGGCAGCCGTAAGAATACCAACGCTTATTGCGGGTGGTGATAAAAGCCAGGTTATGCTTCAGCATACCGTAAAAAAACTGTCAGAAGTAATGCCCAACAACCAACTTCAAATGCTAAAGGGTCAAACTCACAATGTATCAGAGAAAGTGATTGCCCCGGTTTTAGTGCAGTTCTTTAAGGGCCGAACAGGTTAATAAACTTCAAATTATTATTAGCAAATTTGCAGATATGGCATCGGTAAATTTATTAGATACTAAAACTGTTAATCTTAACGACGTATTAGGTAATGGAAAAATTTATAGAGTTCCTCAGTTTCAAAGAGATTATTCTTGGGGACAAGATAACTGGGAAGATTTATGGAATGATATTTCAATAGTAAAAGCAACTGGAAGCCCGCATTATATGGGTTCAGTTGTATTGCAAAACGATGGATCTAAACAATATTTAATAATTGACGGGCAACAAAGATTCACCACACTTAGTATATTGACTCTTGCATTTATTGCCAGGATACAAAAATTATCCAATGATGGTATAGATGTAGAAGCAAATAAAGAACGTGCCGACATTTTGATGCGGCAATACATTGGGCAAAAAGACCCAGCTTCATTAAGATATTCAAGTAAAATATTTCTTAACGAAAATAACGATGGATTTTATCAGCAAAGGCTGTTAACATTTAAACAACCTATTAATGTTAGTAAACTTTCTGACTTTGAAAAATTGATGTGGGAAGCTTATATATTTTTCCAAAAAAATATTGAAAAGGATTTTAAAACTCAATCAGGAGAAGATTTAGCAAATATTCTAAATAAGATTATTGGTGATCTTTTAATGTTTATTCAAATTACTGTAGAAGATGAATTAAATGCTTATACGGTATTTGAAACTCTAAATTCAAGAGGGGTTGATCTCACTTCTACGGATTTGCTCAAAAACTTTCTTTTTTCATTAGTAGCAAAAAGCAAAACCGATTTGAATCAGGTTAAGGGGCAATGGAAAAAAATCATAGATGCAATAGGTCTCAAAGATTTCCCAGTTTTTTTACGTTATTATTTGCAAGCAACTAAGCAAATGGTGACAAAGGAATCCTTGTTTAAAGTTGTAAAACAATATGTAAAGATAAATTCTGATGTGTTCGACTTGTTGGATCATCTTGAAACTTATGCTTATATATATGTGGCACTAAGTGCCCCCGATGATGAATTATGGGTCGTAGATAAGGAGATTAGAAATTACGTCAATGCATTAAAGATATTTAGGGTTACCCAATGGAAACCATTGGCAATGGTTGCATTCGAAAAACCCCCAGTGGCAGAATTTAAAAAACTAATTTTCTCAATAGTTTCCATATCTTATCGTTATAACGTCATTGCAAAATTGCAGACTAATGAAATGGAAAAAATCTATAGCAAAGCGGCAATTAACTTGTTTAAACACGAACAACCGACGCCGCAGGCAGCTCTAAATGATATTAGAGGATTGTATTTAGATGATGAAGAGTTTAAAAATTATTTCCAAATAAAACAATTTAAAACCAGTAACAGTAGCGATAAAAAGCAATTACGTTATACGTTATATAAATTAGAGGGTCAGGAAGGAGGGCATTTGTATGATTTTGAAAGCGACTCTGGTACAATTGAACACATTCTACCAGAAGGCTATCCGGAAATTTGGAAGGACATATTCAGTGAAGATGAATATGAAAGAAACATTTACTTGTTAGGAAATCTGACCCTATTAGAACCTGCTAAAAACAATAAGGAAGCTGCTGATAGAGATTTTGAATATAAAAAAACAGTTTATGCGACAAGCAAATATGTATTAACTAATAAAATAATTTTTGGTTCGTGGACATCTAATACTGTTAAACAACGACAAGCGCACTTAGCAAAATTAGCCACCGCTGTTTGGAAGATATAACTATTTATGGTAATGTGGTCAAAAATGGTTGGTGGGAAAGTCAAATAAATTTATTAAATCGGCTTCCGTAAATCAGAAGGGGGAACAGGCTCTGCGGGAGCGCAACTTGCTAGCAATATGATTTACAGAGCTAAAACCGGAGCCAGGAACCTTACTTCTGGCTTCTTTGTTTATATGGTTATGCTCTTAAATGGTTAAGAAAACTCACTCTTAAAAAGCAATTGAAAACACTTTCAATTGACATGCTACATTTAGTTGATATTCAAAAACTTACGAAGGAATTACCAACCATTTTTGACCACATTATCCTATTTATTTACACTTATTTGGGATATTTCCTGTAGCGACACACCCGGGAAAGTGTACATCTTAAGAAAAACAAAGTCATTTGTTCACAGCAACAAAGTATCCACCCGATGTGCATGCACAATGTCATCGCATGGCGACCATGAAAATATGGTAAACCGGCCATCCTGGGACGCTACGAGGGCAAAGGCATCGTGCTGGTCATAAGCAAACTGTGCTGCGGCAAAATGCCTGGTGCCGCCGTCCTGGCCGGGGGCCATGATCTGGGCGGGGCTGTCAACTATGGGTTCGGTTACCATGATCTCTTTAACCGTTTCGCCGCCAATGGGACGAGTTATCTTGGCACCAAATGCCAATAGTTCGTGCCGGTCATTAATGATGGTGGCCCCGTCAACTGCGGTAAGCCCGGCCACGCTTTCTATCTGGCGTGTGAGCTCTTCCTGCCATAGCACAAGGTTTTCCTTGCTCACTTCCTGTTTCATCACATCGGCCAAACCTGAAAACGCAGGAGAAACAGCATAAGATATGGGATGAATGATCGATTCGCGCCATTGATCGTTATCAGATGGCACTACAAGCAATAGGCCGCCATGTCCATGCGCACGCATTGAAACTGCCAGTTGTACATGCAGGTTAACCGAATCGTTCCAGGAAGCGGGAGTAGTAAACCCCAGCAAAGAAGTGAGAAAAGCGGGGCAGTCGGGTAGGCTTACGCTCCGTTCGTCCACAATTTTCACCTCATCACCCTTCAGAACAGCTACATTTACAAATTTTCCAAAGCCATCAACACGACGGTGCTTGATCACCAGCAACCCCGGTTCAACAACCTCCAGTACAAAGCAAAAACCAGGGATGGTATGTGTAGTGCCCCATATGTATATCTCCTCCTCGTCCTGCCATACGCCAAGGTGAATGCCCGACCGTTCAACTGCCGGGGCCAATTTTGTTAAAATATCCGGGGTAAGCAATAAGCGTTCTTCGAATATCAAAGGTTGATCGGATTTTTCAGGCGGCAGAAAGGCAAGGGATATTTTTGGGGAACGGCTTTCCTCTTTACGCAAACTGGTCCAGAAAGCGGTGTCAATTATCGCTTCGATAACTTGTCGCAGAGGCTCAGGCGCAAGATCTTTTTCTCCGCGCTCTATAGCCGCTGCTAACTGTTCGGCAAAGTGCCTTTCAATGGCCCCCGATACTGAACGGGCAGCTTTGTAGGCTGGTTCACTTATCACCGACCTGATCTCATTATTCATAGGCATTTCTTATAGGGTAAACACAATGTGCCACTAATTTACCCCAAATAATGCTTATAGGAATGCCTATGTCAAAATATTACTTTAAGATGCTATAAATTGAAATTAACCCGTAATTAATCTTCCTGCATTTGCAGGTACCTGTCCAATGACAGCCTTCCAGATCCGATTACTGCAAACACTACCAGAAATATGAGCGTAGCTACGGACGACCATAAATCACTGTTAAAAGGCGACCGCAATACATTGATAAAAAATACAGCACCAAAAACTACAGGTATCTGCATAATGGACGAGAAGCGGGTGAGTGTCCCAAGTGCGATAAGTACTCCGCCAACCATATGAACAAATGTGACGTAATAAACCAATGCCATCAACCAGCCCGACGAAATTGAAATATCGGATTGGCTTTCGATCAGGGATTTTAAATAGGCCGTGTTCTCCATAAACCCAATGCCTTTGAGAAATAAAAATGCACCTAAAATTATGCGTATAACATCAAGAAAAATAGGATGGTGACGATCTCCCCATCTTTCAATTTTATGAATTAAGTTCATGAGAACCCCCTTTTGGTTTATAATCTGGTATATCAAATTTAACAAAAAAATCTCTATTCGGAAATATTTTTGTGCGTAACATTCCTTAAAACATTTAAAATCATTAATATCTTTAGCCAATAAACCTTTTAGCCAAAGCTTTCATTTATCAATAAATTCACGAGATGCACAGAACCCTTAAATTGTCCCTGCTTGTACTATTGGCAGGCTTAAGTTTTGATACTTACGCGCAAAAAACCGCAAACGTAGCTATCAGTACAGATTCCAAGTTGACCATCAGCAGGTTTATATACGGTCAGTTTGCTGAACACCTGGGGCATGGGGTATATGGTGGCTTTTGGGTTGACAAAACCCTGCCTGTGCCAAAGCAGGACAGGATACGGCTGGATGTTGTTAATGCATTAAAAAGGATAAAGATACCCGATCTGCGTTGGCCAGGCGGATGTTTTGCCGATGAATACCACTGGCGCGATGGTATTGGCCCACGCCTTCAGCGCCCAAAAATGGTTAACACCAATTGGGGAAACGTTACCGATGATAACAGCTTTGGCACGAGCGAATTCCTGGAATTGTGCCAACTAATAGGTTGCGAACCTTATATAGCCGGTAATGTTGGCAGCGGCACCGTAGAAGAAATGTCAAAATGGATTGAATACCTTAACCTGGATGGGGAGAGCACTATGGCCACACTGAGGAAACAGAACGGACATCCTGCACCATATAAAGTTACTTTTTGGGGTGTAGGAAATGAAAGCTTGGGATGCGGTGGTAATATGACGCCAGAATTTTATACTGATCAGTATAAAAGATATTCTGCGTACGCCAAAAACTATCCGGGCGCAAAACTGAAAAAAATTGCCAGCGGGCCAAATTCTGATGATTATAATTGGACGGAGGTATGTATGAAAAATATTGGCACCGGTATGTGGGGCTTGTCCTTGCATTATTATACCATACCTTCAGGCAATTGGGGCCACAAAGGCTCGGCTACCAAATTCGAAGAAAAGGAATATTTCAATACCATGGTGAATGGGCTGAAAATGGAGGAGTTGGTAACCAAACATTCGGCAATAATGGACAAATACGATCCCGAAAAACGTGTGGCGCTTGTAGTTGATGAGTGGGGTGTTTGGACAGATGTAGAACCGGGCACTAATCCTGGTTTTCTATATCAGCAAAATAGTTTGCGCGATGCGCTTTTGGCGGCCACCACACTGAATATATTTAACAATCATTGCGACAGGGTTAAAATGGCCAACCTGGCCCAAACTGTCAATGTGCTGCAATCGCTTATCTTAACAGATAAAGAGAAGATGCTGCTGACCCCAACCTATCATATATTCGATTTATATAAGGTGCACCAGGATGCAAAGTATTTACCAGTTAAACTGAACTCTCCCGATTACGAATTTGATGGCAAAAAAATACCGGCTGTAAGCCTGACAGCCTCGCAGGATGCGTCGGGCAAGATCCATGTTTCGCTGGTAAACCTCGACCCGCACAACAATATCACCGTAACCGCCAAATTGGATGGTTTAGAATGGAACCATATAACCGGCCAGGTGCTTACGTCAGCTAATTTGACCGATATAAATACCTTTCAGCATCCGAATAAAATACATATCGAAAATTTTAGCAACGCGAAAAAGGATGGCGATAAGTTGATTGTTGACCTTCCTGCAAAATCAGTGGTAACGCTTGAATTAAACTAATAACCAAATAAAACATGCTCCTGTTAGGCATTGACATAGGCACATCATCAATAAAGGTCTCTGTGGTTGATTCCGAATCGCAGAATGCGATCGCCACGGCACAATACCCCGATAACGAAAGTCCTATTTTATCGCCTCAACCCGGCTGGGCCGAGCAATCGCCCGATATGTGGTGGCAACAGGTACAGCAAGCTATTCAGCTATGCAATAATAGCGGGAAATATGATCCGGCCGATATATCGGCCATTGGCATTGCCTACCAGATGCACGGCCTGGTATTGGTAAATAAAGATCAGCAGGTACTTCGCGACAGCATTATTTGGTGCGACAGTAGGGCAGTTGACATTGGTAATAAAGCATTCAGCGACATCGGCGAAAAGAGATGTTTAACCCATCTGCTCAATTCCCCGGGAAACTTTACTGCGTCTAAACTGGCTTGGGTAAAATTGAACGAACCTGATATATATGCCCAGATAGACAAGATCATGCTGCCCGGGGATTTTATCAGCATGAAACTTACAGGCGAGATCTCCACTTCGGTATCTGCCTTATCCGAGGGTGTTTTTTTCGATTTCGTAAATGATCAGCTGTCTAAAGATATTCTAAACTATTTCGGCTTTAATGAACGCTTATTCCCTGGCATTCAACAGGTATTTTCGGTTCATGGTAATTTATTACGATCGGTTGCTGAAAAATTAAAATTAAAAAGCGGTATCCCCATTACGTATAAAGCAGGCGACCAGCCCAATAACGCACTTTCGCTGAATGTGCTAAATCCCGGGGAGGTAGGTGCTACGGCCGGCACCTCCGGCGTTATTTATGGCGTAAGCGATCAGCTTACTTTTGATCAGGAATCCCGGATCAACACTTTTGCGCACGTCAACTATACCGAGCGGCAAAAACGTCTTGGTGTTTTGCTTTGTATCAATGGCACCGGCAGGCTCTATAACTGGGTGAAAAACCTGTTCGGGCCATCGGTAAGTTATGCGCAAATGAATGAAAGGGCTATGCAGTCGCCATCAGGCAGCTACGGCGTACGCGTGTTACCCTTCGGGAACGGTACCGAACGCATGCTCAACAATAAACCGGTAGGGGTACATCTTCATAATATCGATCTGAACTTACACGGGCAGGCTGATATCTTCAGGGCTGTACAGGAAGGAATCGCTTGTGCGTTCCGTTATGGCCTGGATATTATGCGTGAAAACGGAATGAATCCCTCTGTGATACGCGCCGGAAAGGCAAACTTGTTTTTAAGCGACTTGTTTGCCGAAATATTTGTAAATGCGACGGGTGTCCCGGTCGAATTGTATAAAAATGACGGGAGCACTGGTGCAGCATTGGGCGCAGGTATTGGTGCCGGAATTTTTACTTCTGCTGCCGAAGCATTCAGTAATATGCATAAGATAAAAGTAATTGAACCATCGGATAATAAATTTGAACCTATTTACCAGGATTGGAAAAATTTGCTTGAGAAACAACTGGAAAAATAAGACTACTGATATTGACCGGGTACTTTTATTGTCATTGAGCGTCTGCGTGTAACAATCCGATGGCATAACGTTCAAGTTGATGGCAATTTCTCTTATATTTAGGCCCTGAATAAAATAAATCGTCTGCATAAATATTCAGCAAGCCAGGAATTTAAATGATGAAAGAATTTTTAGATGAAAACTTTTTGTTGCATGGGAAAACGGCCCAGCGTTTATACCATGAATACGCGGCCGCGCTACCAATAATAGATTATCATTGCCATTTACCGACTGACGAAATAGCGGACAATATCAATTTTAAAAATTTAACACATGCCTGGCTTTATGGCGATCATTACAAGTGGCGGGCGATGCGCGCCAATGGAGTGAGCGAAGAATACGTCACCGGGAATAAAAGCGATCCCGAAAAATTTAGGCAGTGGGCGGCTACGGTGCCCTACACTTTGCGTAACCCGCTTTATCACTGGACACACCTTGAGTTACGCCGTTATTTTAATGTCGATCAGCTGTTGTCGCCGGCAACAAGCGCGGATATTTATGAAGAATGCTCGACGAAACTGCAAACCCCGGAATATGCAGTGAAAAACATGGTCACCCGGATGAATGTGGAAGTGGTATGTACCACAGATGACCCGCTCGATAACCTCGAACATCATCAAAAACTGAAAAACGACGGATATACGGTAAAAGTACTGCCCGCCTTCAGGCCCGATAAGGCGATGAATGTGGATGACATACCTGCGCTAAATCAATACATCGGCAAACTGGAAGAAATTACCGGCATTGACATTAGTAATTTTGAAACCTACCTGGGTGCTTTAAAAAAACGCCACGACTATTTTGCAGCCAATGGATGCAAGATATCGGACCATGGTCTTGAACAATTGTACGCAGAAGATTATACAGAAAACGATATCTCAGACATCTTTAAAAAAATACGATCCGGCTATATCTTAATGCCTTTGGAGATTCTCAAGTTCAAGTCGGCCATGTTATTTCATTTCGCTCTGTGGGACCACGAAAAGGGCTGGGTACAGCAATACCACCTGGGTGCGCTGCGCAACAACAACACACGCGCCCTCAATCAATGCGGACCAGATACCGGCTGGGATTCAATTGGCGACTTTAGCCAGGCAAGGGCGTTGTCCCGATTTTTAAACAAGCTCGATAAAGACGACAAGTTAGCCAAAACCATTCTTTACAATATTAACCCGGCTGATAATGAAATTATAGCGGCCATGACCGGCAATTTTAACGATGGGTCGGTTGCCGGAAAGATACAGTTTGGCTCGGCATGGTGGTTCCTCGATCAGAAAGATGGTATGACGAGGCAACTGAATACCTTATCGAACATGGGATTGCTGAGCCGTATGGTAGGCATGCTTACCGATTCACGCAGCTTCTTATCGTTCCCCAGGCACGAATATTTCCGCCGTTTGGTTTGCAATTTATTTGGTGAGGATATCGATAATGGGGAACTGCCGAATGATCTCACCTGGACAGGAAAGATCATACAGGATATTTGTTATTATAACGCTAAAAATTATTTCCACTTTTAAGTGATGGGGACTCCTTTAAAAATAAGCTTTCCGGGCACCGTACTTACGTTTGGCGAATTATTGCTCAGGATATCTCCTGATGAAGGCGGCGAATGGCTAAAAGAAAACCTGTTCCCATTTTTTATTGCGGGCGCTGAGCTAAATGTAGCTACAGCTTTGGCTTTATGGAACATCCCGTCAAAATACATCACTGCGCTTCCTGCAAATGAAATGTGCAAACAGATTGTAGGTTACCTGGAACAGAAAGGGATCGATATGTCGGCTGTACTTTACCAGGGCAACCGGCTCGGCCTTTACTTTTTAACCAAAGGGAAAGACCTCAAAAACGACGCGCTGATCTATGACCGGGCACAGTCTGCGTTTTCAGAACTAAAGCCCGGAATGATAGATTGGGACAAGCAGTTGGAGGGCGTAAGCTGGTTTCATTTCAGCGCGATATGCCCGGCAATCAATCAAAATATAGCGGACGTATGCGAAGAGGCGTTAGTTGCCGCTTCCCGCAAAAACATTACTATATCCGTCGACCTTAATTACCGGTCTAAACTCTGGCAATACGGAAAAACGCCTCAGCTGGTAATGCCCAACCTGGTACAATATTGCGACGTGGTAATGGGCAATATTTGGGCGGCTGATATTATGCTCGGCATCCCGGTTGTTCCTGATATCCATGAATCTGGCCAGAAAAGCATTTATCTGAAAGAGGCCTTAAAAACATCAGAGAAAATTATCAAAACCTACCTTAAGTGCAGGGCGGTGGCCAATACGTTTAGGTTCGACGAAAAAAACAACAGTACCTACTATACCACTTTGTTTACAGGAGACCAATTTTACGCCTCCAGCGAATTTAACGCACAACAAATAATAAATAAAGTAGGCAGCGGCGATTGTTTTATGGCGGGGTTGATCTATGGATTTTATAATGATCTCGGCCCCGAACAAACTTTGGAATTTGCAGCTGCGGCCGCCTTTGATAAAATGTTTATTGAAAGTGATACAACCAATAAAACGGCTGAGGAAATAATGTTAAAGGTGAGTGGTTGATTAAACTTATTCAACAAAAAAATGAAAAACAAACAAGACGTACTCGATAGTATTTTGAAGCAGGGGATGCTGCCTTTGTTTTTTTACGAGGATGCCGAAGTGAGCCTGCAAGTGGTCCGCGCTTTATACAAAGGCGGTGTCCGCGTAATGGAATACACCAACCGGGCAAAAGAGGCATTTGAGAATTTCAAGCTGTTAAAAGCAACGCAGGAAAAGGAAATGCCCGATCTTTACTTAGGTGTGGGTACCGTAAAAACGGAAGAAGACGTTATTAAATATGCAAACGCAGGTGCTGATTTTATCGTAGCGCCAACAGTAAACCCTGATGTTGCGGCCATAGTTAATCAGCATAACGGCTTATGGATACCCGGCTGCATGACCCCTACCGAGATCCACTTGGCGCAACAGCATGGCGCTGCATTGATAAAAATATTCCCGGCAAATGTTTTGGGACCAGCGTATATTACAGCGGTAACTGATGTGTTCAGGGGGCAATTGTTTATGCCTACAGGTGGTGTTGAGCTCAATAAAGATAATATCAGTGGCTGGTTTAAAGCCGGTGTTTGCGCGGTAGGTATGGGGAGCAAACTGATCACCAAAGAAGTATTACAAAATAAATTATACGACCAACTTTATACCAATACCGTGAATACGTTGCAATTAATCCAGTTAGCAAGGCAGCTATGAAAGATCAACCGGGTAATTACAGGTGGGTTATATGCTCGCTCATTTTCTTTGCAACAACCGTAAACTACCTGGACAGGGCGGTGATCAGCCTGCTAAAGCCGAACTTGACCGCAGAATTTAAATGGAACGACGGCGATTATGCCAACGTGGAGATCGCCTTTAAAATAGCCTATTCCCTTGGGCTGTTATTTGCCGGCCGGCTTATCGATAAACTCGGCACAAAAATGGGTTATTTCTTTTCTACTTTATTGTGGAGTATTTCTGCTGTGTGCCACGCTTTCGCATCCGGTACATTGGGCTTTGGCGTGGTACGTTCGGCCCTTGGGTTAAGCGAGGCAGGCAATTTCCCCGCCGCTATCAAAACTGTGGCAGAATGGTTCCCAAAAAAGGAACGGGCGCTGGCGACAGGCATATTTAACTCAGGTTCAAACATCGGGGCTATTGTTGCGCCCTTGACCGTACCTTTTTTAGCAGTTACCTGGGGCTGGCGATGGGCGTTCGTGATTACCGGCGCCGTTGGCTTTATCTGGCTTATACTATGGCTTTATTTTTATGAAATACCAGCGAGACAAAAACGCCTCTCGAAAACAGAATTAGCGTATATCAACAGCGACCCGGATGAGCATGACCGGACAGATAAGCTAACCGGGGAGCCAAAGGCATCATGGCTAAAATTATTAAGCTACAGGCAAACATGGGCGTTTTCGACCGGCAAATTTTTGACTGACCCTATCTGGTGGTTTTACCTATTCTGGTTACCCGACTTTTTGGGAAGCCAATATGGATTGAAAGGTACGGCGATAGCCATACCTGTGGCCCTGGTTTACACCATATCAACCATTGGAAGCGTTTTTGGCGGATATTTACCCAAACTTCTGATCGACCGCAACTGGTCGCTATTTAAGGCGCGGAAAATGTCCATGCTGATTTATGCCATTGCGGTGGTACCTATCGTTTTCGCTCAGATTTTAGGCAGCGTAAATATGTGGCTTGCGGTGATCATTATCGGCCTGGCAGCGTCGGCCCACCAAGCATGGAGCGCTAATATATTTACCACCGTATCAGACATGTTTCCAAAAAAAGTAGTTGGCTCAGTAACGGGCATAGGCGGCATGTTTGGTTCTATAGGCAGTGTGTTGCTATCCTTGCTGGTACAAAAAAGGCTGTTTGTACATTACCGTGCCATACACCAGATAGAAACCGCCTATTACATCATGTTTTTTGTTTGCGGCGGAGCCTACCTGCTGGCCTGGTGTATCATGCATTTTCTCGTTCCCAAACTGAAACCTATTGAAATGTGATATGCTCTTAACAATGCCGTTGTCAATTTTGAATATCCGGGGTTGCCATATTCATCAATCTTACTATATTTGCACCCGGTTTAGGAAGTCGGAAGTTGACTCAAGACTTAGAACTCAAGACTTAAGACTTAAAAAAAGGCCTGTTCGTCTAATGGTCAGGACGCAAGATTTTCATTCTTGAAATAGGGGTTCGATTCCCCTACGGGCTACTTAGATTATCAGATTACCCTTGTGAGTCAGGAACTTACGAGGGTTTTTTGTTTTTACTG
>JANYAB010000791.1 GCA_025355225.1 Bacteroidota bacterium | reverse complement strand
CCTGGCCTGTTACCGGCGATGGTACTAGATCTGCAAACGGGCAGCCTGGTGAACACTACTGGCAAAACCGTGCCGACTACACTATTCGCGCTAAACTCAATGAAGCTCAACAAGATACGACCATCAATAGTGAAGTAACTATTGCTTATACCAATAACAGCCCCGACAAACTGGATCATTTGTGGCTGCAATTAGATCAGAATTTATTTAAACCCGATTCACGTGGTGCTGCCGTTATTCCACTAACCGGTGATCGTTTTGATGTAAAAGGGTTTAGTCGTGGCGGATATCATATAGCTTCAGTATCTGTAACCTATAAAAATCAAACCTACACTGTTGAGCCAGTAATTACCGATGCACGCATGCAGGTGCGGTTGCGCACACCGCTTGGATCAAGAGGAGATAAAATACAGGTAAAAGTAAACTATAGTTTTTCCATACCATTTTACGGTGCCGACCGTATGGGCCGAAAGAAATTTAAAGATGGATACGTGTACGAGATAGCCCAATGGTATCCACGCATGTGCGTTTATGACGACGTTGAGGGTTGGAATACATTACCCTATATGGGACTTGGCGAGTTTTATTGCGAGTATGGCGACTTTGATTATTACATAACCGCCCCTGCCAGCATGATCGTGGTAGGTTCCGGCGATTTGCAAAATGGCGCGCAGGTGTTAAATACTACCCAGCAGGCCCGTTTAGCGCAGGCGCGCAACAGTGATAAAAGCGTAATGATCATTAAACCCGAAGAAATCGGCAAGGATGCCAATCGTGCGGGAAATTTAACCTGGCATTTTAAAATGCTGAACAGCCGTGATGTGTCATGGGCAGCGTCAAAAGCATTTATCTGGGACGCAGCGAGGGTGAATTTCCCATCGGGTAGAAAAGGGATCGCCATGTCCACTTACCCAATTGAAAGCGCAGGTAATGATAGTTGGGGCCGTTCTACCGAATACCTTAAATACAGCATGGAAATCTACTCTAAAAAGTATTTCGAATATCCATGGAACTCAGCGGTGAATGTATCCGGTGTGGCTTTAGGGATGGAGTATCCGGGTATCATTTTTTGTTTAAGTAATTTAAAGAATGGTCAGCTTTGGGGTGATATTACGCATGAAATAGGCCACAACTGGTTCCCGATGATCGTGGGCTCTAACGAGCGAAAATATATGTGGCAGGATGAAGGTTTTAACACCTTTATAAATCAATACTCCACTCAACAGTTCAATCATGGGGAATATAACGATACTTCGAAACGGGCGCAGGGTATTTTACGCGCTTTCAGGAACAGTCATGACCCATTGATGACGCCACCAGAAGCTATCGGCCTGAGAGATTATAACCAGTATTATTTTAAGACAGCTTTGGGCTTAGATATGCTCCGTAATGTTGTTTTAGGCCCAGATCGTTTTGATTATGCTTTCAATGAGTACATTAAACACTGGGCATTTAAGCACCCGCTGCCTTATGACTTTTTCCGGGAAATGAATGATGCTTCCGGCGAAGACCTGAACTGGTTCTGGAAACCCTGGTTCTTCACCACCTGGAAACTTGACCAGGCCATACAATCTGTTGACTATGTAAACAATGATCCCGGACAAGGCGCAATTATCACCCTTGTTAATAAGGAAAAAATGGCAATGCCTGTTGATCTGAAGATCACCCAGGACAATGGCACCACCGAAATACTGCACTTGCCTGTGAATATCTGGCAGCGTGGCGGTATATGGAAATTCAAATATCCATCCAAATCAGCCATCAAAAGCATCATTTTGGATCCGAACAGGGAACTGCCTGATGTCGATCTGAAGAGCAACGTTTGGAACGGGAAGTAAGGGGAATGCGGAAATCGGAATGTGGATTGCGGAAGTTAAATTGTAAATGTTAAATACTACGTAACCATATTTAAAAAAGACCGGGTTTTAAAAGAGCCCGGTCTTTTTTGTTTATATCTAAAATCATTCTTCTTCCTTTCGGCTTAAAAATTTAATTTCGCACACACAGAAAAGAGGAAAAAGATTTGGATTATTTAAAGGGATTGAACCCGGCCCAACAGGCTGCAGTATTGCAAACCAAAGGGCCGGTAATGATTATTGCAGGTGCGGGTTCGGGAAAAACACGGGTAATTACCATGCGGGTGGCCCACCTGGTGGCAAGCGGGGTTGATCCATTTAATATACTGGTGCTAACCTTTACCAATAAAGCTGCCCGCGAAATGCGCGAACGTATAATGCATGTGGTGGGCGCCGAAGCCAAAAACATATGGATGGGTACCTTTCACTCGGTTTTTGCAAAACTTTTGCGGGTAGAGGCCGATAAGATACATTATCCCAATAATTTCACTATTTACGATACTGACGACAGTAAAAGTGTGCTGAGGGCTATTTTGAAAGAAATGAATTTGGACGATAAGCAGTACAATCCCAATTTTGTACATAACCGCATATCAGCTTCCAAAAACAACCTGATATCCTGGCAGGAATATCAGCAAAATGAGCAGATACAGGCTGACGACTTCTCCACCAGGCACGAGCTCCTCGGTAAAATATACGAAAACTATGCTAACCGCTGTTTCAGGGCCGGTGCAATGGATTTTGATGACCTGCTATATAAAACAAATGAACTGCTGAGAATGCATCCTGAGGTTTTGAATAAATACCAGCACAAGTTTAAATACCTTATGGTTGATGAGTATCAGGATACCAACTTTTCGCAATACCTTATTGTGAAAAAGCTGGCAGCCGTTAACGAAAACATTTGCGTTGTTGGCGACGACGCCCAAAGTATCTATGCTTTCAGGGGAGCTAACATCCAAAACATATTGAATTTCGAAAAGGACTACCCCGATCTGAAAATATTTAAGCTGGAACAAAATTACCGCTCCACTCAAAACATTGTAAACGTAGCCAACAGCATTATCTCCAATAACAAGGAACAGCTTAAAAAAAGTGTGTTTTCAAAAAAAGAAGAGGGGGATAAAATAAAGGTAATGCGCGCCTTCAGCGATAACGAAGAAGGCAAGATCGTTGCTGAAGGTATTATGCAGGAAAGGACTACGAACGGTTTAAAATGGCATGATTTTGCCATTCTCTATCGTACCAACGCCCAATCACGCTCAATGGAAGAAGCGTTACGTAAATTGAACATTCCCTATAAAATATATGGGGGCCAATCTTTTTACCAACGCAAGGAAGTGAAGGACATTATTGCCTATTTCAGGCTTACAATTAACCCAAATGACGAAGAAGCGCTGAAAAGGGTGATCAATTATCCGCGGCGGGGTATTGGCGATACTACTATCGACCGGATTATTTTAAGCGCCGACCAAAATAAGATCACCCCATGGGAGGTTATTGTAAATCCTTCGAAATATATCGATGGACGCAGCTCGGCATCGGTTGGTGTTTTTGCCACAATGATCCAAAGCTTCCAGGTGATCACTAAAACACTTTCGGCCTATGATGCCGCGTTGCATATTGCCCAGCATTCGGGTTTATTGAAAGACCTGTACGAAGATAAATCAGTTGAAGGGCTCAATCGTTACGAAAACATACAGGAGCTATTGAACGGGATCAAAGAATTTTCTGAACGGGAAGACATTGAAGAAAAAGGGCTGGAGGTTTTTATGCAGGACGTTGCGCTACTGACCAACGATGACAAGACCGATAACAAAGATGCAGATACGGTATCATTAATGACTATACATGCGTCTAAAGGCCTTGAGTTTCCTCACGTTAACGTAGTGGGCCTTGAGGAGAACCTTTTTCCATCGCAAATGTCGCTCAATTCGCGAAGTGACCTGGAAGAAGAAAGGCGTCTGTTTTATGTGGCAGTAACCCGGGCCGAAAGCAAACTAACTATTAGTTACGCTACATCCCGCTTTAAATTCGGCACACTGATCAGCTGCGAGCCGAGCCGTTTTCTTGATGAAATTGACGCACAATACCTCGAGCTTGATTTTACGGCGAAACCTGCTAGCAGCAACAATCCTTTTTTTGACGACGAGCGCAATGCATGGAATAAACGTAGTGATACTTTTTCAAAGCCCAAGCCTGTCCAGATTAAAACTACATCTATACTCGCAAAGGCCCATGTACCTTCACCAGGTTTCGCGCCCTCTGATACTTCAAGCCTTCAAGTGGGCATGGAGGTAGAGCACGAACGCTTTGGTTTTGGTAAAGTAATAAGCCTCGAAGGCAATAAACCCGATATAAAAGCAACCATATTTTTTAAGGAAATAGGCCAAAAACAGCTGCTTCTAAAATTCGCTAAACTTCGCATAATAATTAACTAATTGTTTATTATATTATTCTAACAATCCTGCCACCTCAACAAGTATTTCCGAAAACATTAATTCATTTACGATTGGTTAAAAATTGTTCTTATATGTTCTATTCTGGGGAATAACCTCCCCATTGCCCACCCCACTACATTTGCTTTTTATGTAAAAACGGCTCAATTACGCATTAAAAAATTGTGGCATACGCTTTGGCATGATAGTCCAAACCCTAACTTTTTAGTAACTAATTATGAGTGATCCAATCAAAAAAACAGCAAACAAATCTGTAGGTAAAAGTATCAGAATTTTACGCCATCAGCATGGATGGAGCCAGGAGGATATCGCCAGCCGTTTAGGCATTTCTATCCCGGCCTTTTCTAAAATCGAAACCGGTGTAACCGATGTCAATTTATCCCGTCTGGAACAAATCGCCAATATTTATGAGGTGAGTGTTGTTCAATTGCTAACGGTAGATAGTGAACAAGCCGAGCCGGTACCTTCACATTTAAATGTTATCCAAAAGAAACTTACAGACCGAGAAACCGAGATAGCAAATCTGCAACGCAAGGTGATTGAATTGTATGAAGAACTTCGTAATAAGAGTTCAGTTGCTGTTTAAATCGCAGTTTGTTTAGTAAACACGACACTTTTCATCTTAATTCACCATTTATAGTACTATAAGTGGCGAATTTACATTGCATCAATTAAATACAAATTAATAATATTAATTTGTAGAAATAAGATTATCGATAAGTGAAACATACTTGCAATAATCATTTTATTTTGATGAATAATCGGTTTTTGGAGTAACAATTGTGGGTAACAGATATAGTTTATATATCTGTTATGCTCAATTATTTGATTTCTATTTCCAAAACAGGCGCCTCAAAAAAGGAAACTATTCATGATCCTAAAAGCAAACTGAAGATTAAGGTAGTCGACCTTGTGAAGTCAAAGTTTGTACCTAAAAAAGGAGAGGTGAGGTATTTCGTTACCAACGGTGATGAAACGCTTGCGTTTGAAACGGATGGCTTTAAGAGACACCGGACTTTGCTTATTTTGCAAATGATTGCATGGTATTGTATCTACCTTGGGCTCATCGAAGCAGAAATACATTCAACTTTACCTTTTATGAGTTAGTAGCGCAGCAACACAGAAAATGTTCTGTCGCTGCAAATCGATAGCTCCAAAGTTTAAGCGAAAAAAGTATTTGGTGTAAAAATCCTGATCGTTTTAGATCATTTCGGCTGCGGTGTTAATTGGGTATGGAATTTGTCCGCTAAGTTGAGGACGGGGTATACCAAGCTTTTAATGTGCTTAAAAGCTGGTTCTTTTAGGATCGTGCAGAATGTCGCTCATATCAATTATTTTCTCATCAATATCCGACACGCATTTATCCATCATATTGATACATTCTTTCTGATCCACCAACCCTTCCTTTTCGAGGTTCATCAGCCCCTTAAGTGTAGCAATAGGCCCACGTATCTGGTGTGACAAATAGGATGAATACTCTGAAAGCTTCTTGTTTTTGACTTGCAGATCCCTGGTCCTCTCGTCTATTATTTCTTCAAGATGATGATTAATACGGTCAAGGTTGTCTTTTTGCCTGGAGACCTCACTGTTCAATTCCGTTAGGCGTGAATTGGTTTTTGCTTTTCGTTTTACATTCCCAACCAACATCGCGATTACAATTAGCAACAACCCTGAACCAGATACGGCCCACCAGAATTTAACCCGGTCATTTTTTTGCCGCTCGATGATTAAATTGCTTTCATTCTGTTTTTCCTGCTGATCATGTTGCTCTTGCAGCAGATCTAATCCTGAGGAAAGACTATTTTTTTGTACTGTGCTATCCCTTACGTATATGTTATGCAAATAATACAGCGCACGTTCGTAGTTTTTCTTATGGAATTCCAGCTGATAAGAAGTGTAAGTATAATCGGCTTCAAGTTTTGCATCCTTGGTTAGCTGCGCATAAACTATACCCTCATCCAAAAACTTTTGGGCTTCGGGGTACATTTTCTTTTCTATGTATAAAGATGTTAGCGTAAGGTCAATACTACCTATAGATGTATTCAGATCCTTCAGCTTTGCTTCTTTATTGGCCTGTAACAACAATTCCTCGGCTTTATCATATTGTTTTAAATTATAATACAACACGCCAAAGTCATGTAAGCAAAAAATTAAACTTACGTGATCATTTACCTTTAAAAATAACTGCTGACTTCGGGTGTAATAGTCCAATGCCTTATAAAAGTTCATTTTCCGGTTATAAATATTCCCGATGTTCAAATAAGAAGAAGCAAGCAATTTAGGATCATCCAGGTTCTGGGCAATTTTCAAACCTTTTTCCAAATATTCTAATGACTTATCATAGTCGCTGGTTTGATAAAGGATACCTATATTGTTGTAAACCTTTGACTGACCGATTACATTTTTATTGATCTTATAGTAAGACAAAGAATATAGGTAGTCGCTAAAAGCCTTCGCCTCGTGGTTTGCATAGTATTCCCCAATCCCCAGAATGCGGTATGACTCGGCAATTCCGTTCACATAATTTAATTTCTGGGCAAGTTCCAAAGCCTGCTGACCTTTCTTAATAGTTTGGTCATGGTCTGTCAAACGACTAAGATAGCCTTGTTTTATCAATAAGTTTACCCGGGCTGTATCCTGATTGGCATCAAGAGGCGTGTCGGCATGGACTTTGATAAAACATACAAACAGAAACAATATACTTAAGTAAGCTTTTTTCATCAAAACTGAACTGTGCTTAAAAACTCTTTCGAATTGCAAAACTAATAGGATAACAACCTAATACGTAATAAATTTTAAAATGATGCGATAAATATTTTTTTAACTAAATTTTTTATTGTGAAAAACATCGCTATATTTGTGTTATTGCTTTAGGTAAATATTGTAAATGATTAATTAATAACCATTTATGGGTGAAGAATTAACTTCATGTTTTTATTATTTTGGCAAGTGTTTTTGTCGCTTTCTAAGCTAAAATGGCATAAAAGGACGAGCAAATGCAATTAATATGTAATAACCAAGGTATTAATATTTTACAGTATTTAATAATAAAATATCAAGATTTATATAGATAAAGCGCGAAGGAAATATTTTTAAAAAAACGGCTTTTAGGCATTAATTTAAAAAGTTGGGTGTGTTTTTTACACC
>JANYAB010000784.1 GCA_025355225.1 Bacteroidota bacterium | reverse complement strand
AGTGTAAATGTATCGGCAAGTAAATTGTCCATTATAAACTATGCTTTTGTCGATGTTAAGGATAACCGGGCCTGGCTGCATCGCGAAGCAACCGACACGATCAACTTCAGGCGCTTAAACGAGTTGAAAAAGCAAAACCCGGCACTAAAAGTAATGATCTCCATAGGCGGATGGACCTGGAGCGGTAAATTTTCAGATGCTGTACTTACCGATACGTCAAGAGCTGCTTTTGCAGCCAGCGCGGCAGATATCGTAAGAAAATACGATTTGGATGGCGTGGATATTGATTGGGAATACCCTGGCAGGCCCGGCCTGGAAGGCAATGTTTACCGGCCCGAGGATAAACAAAACTTTACTTTGATGTTCAGGGATCTGCGTCGCGCGCTGGACAGCATAAAGCAGCAAACGGGTAAAACCTATCTTTTAACCACGGCGGTAGGCGGATTTGCATCCTTTTTAGATAATACCGAAATGGGTAAGGCCCAACAATATTTAGATTATATTAATTTGATGACCTATGATTTTTCCGGAGTTGTTGCCGGGCATCATACCAATTTGTATAACTCTAAATTATACCAAACGAAAAACTTTGCCGACAATGCTGTAAATGCGTTTATAGCCGCTGGCGTACCCGCAGGTAAGCTGGTAATGGGTCTGGCGTTTTATGGTAGGGTATATAACCTAAACCCGAAGACTAAAAGAGGTATAGGCGATACAATATTGAATCGGGATAGGGGTAAGGGTTATACCGTTATAAAAGATAGCCTTATTAATAAAAATGGTTATCAGAGATATCACGACAGGAAGGCGAAGGCGCCGTACTTATATAACGCATCCAAAAAGCAATTTATAACTTATGATGATGAATGGTCTGTAAAGAAAAAATGCAAGTATGTACTCGCTAAAAAAATGGCCGGGGTGATGTTTTGGGAATATAGTTCGGACCCTAAGGAGTATTTATTGGATGAGATCAACGCCGTCTTAAAGTAATTAAAATTTATTGATCCCTGCAACCAGATTTCTTGCTTGTAACTACACCGTAGCACTACTGTTTTTGTTGCGTAAAACTACGCAATTTGATACAATAGTTAATGGATTATATATTTAGATAGTATTGTAAATGAGCGTATTAAATATTTTTTATAGCGTATTTTACCTTAAACTGGCATTGTTTGGATTGTTGGTTAAGTAATCAATTAATTATAATTTTAACAAAACTATACCCTGAATACTTACTCAATTTAAATTATGGAAACAAAAGAAAGAACATTTCCTATTACAGGAAAAGAAGGAGCTGAAATTGACCTTAACGTGGCCGTTGATTGGACGAGAAATCACAGACACAGACATCCGGGAGGAATCTTATCACAGTTTTTTGGTATTGAAATTTTACAGCGTTTATTGAATCAGCCGGATTGCCTGGGAATCCGTATCTATTATGCCAATAGCAAACCACTTAATGGATGGCAGCGCTTTTTTGTATCCGTTGGCAATTTCTTTATAAAGGTTGTGGCCGATGCTGAGGGTGAGAAACATTTTATTTTATCCGGGGTAACACAAGAGGGGAAGGATCAACTACCCGGGCCAGGCAAAGGAAATAATGCTGCGGGCAACGTAGCAGTGCATGCTTTAGTTGCAGCTGCACCAGCCGGGATGGCACAGCAGAGTATCCTGGTTGAGCAGGCCCATCCATGCCCCGGCTCGTCAGGTTGTCCGGATAATGTCCTTACCGGGAGCTTATAAGCACAAACAATATATGTCCGCAGATTATATATTAACTATTATTTCGTCATTTTCAGGTGTTTTGCCATTAATTGCGATATTATATAATTACAAGCAGTTAGACAAAATATTAAGGATAGTTGCTGTGTTTTTTGTTGTATCGGCTGTCTCTGACATTGGACTTTGGGTGTTGCCGGTATGGGGGGTACATAATAACGTGCCTGCGGTGCATATATTTGTTCTTATAAATATTGTTTTTTTTGGTATTATCTATTATATGGCGTTTTTTAATAAGAAACTAAAAATGCTTACTGTGATATTAACTTTTATAGCTTTTGTAATAGGAGTCTATTATACCAAAAATTTAGAGGTTTTTCCATCCGAGTCAAATACTGCTTCAAGTCTGGTGTTCATCATTTTGTCGCTAATTTATTTTTATCAGCTGTTAAACAGACAGGAGTTTGTACATATTGAGAAACAGGGCTTATTCTGGTTCAATGCGGGCGTTTTATTTTACTTTGCTATTAATATTTTTCTTTTTATGCTCTTTAATCAATTACCTAAGGCGGATCAGCCGGAGTTTTACATAATACATAGTATTACTAACGTTATTGCTAACCTGTTATATACCACCGGATTAGTTTGCAAACCACAGAAAACAGTGTAGTTCCCGTATTTATAATAGGTACACTGGTAGTTGTCGTACTTATTATCGGTTTGTTTTTTTTCGTTATCATCTATCAGCGAAAAATGATCAAAAACCAGGTCGTATTGAGGCAATTACAGGATGAGAAACAAATTGACCTGCTGAATGCTGTTTTTGAAACTCAGGAAACCGAACGTAAACGATTGGCCGAGGATCTGCACGACAGTGTGGGCCAGGTGCTTTCTGCTATAAAGCTGAACCTGCACCGTCTTGACAGGGTAAATGATAACGAGAATCCCGGGACGCTGCTTGCAGATACACGAAAGCTTACCGATGAATGTATACAGGAGATACGCAATATCATCCACAACGTTTTGCCTCCAGTATTAACAGATTTTGGCCTTATTGATGCCCTCCAGGCCTTATGCGCCAAGATGGAGCAAACGACCAATATAAAAATCAGCTTTACGCGAAAACTGGAGGACGAAAGATTTCCATCCGATATCGAACTTACCCTTTATCGTATTGCGCAGGAGTTGTTTGGCAATGCGGTTAAACATTCTGGTGCTTCTGTCATCCACCTGTTGCTTACCAAAGAATCGGACAGTTTGGTAATGTCATTCAGCGATAATGGCGTGGGGTTTAATATGGACAACGTTAAACATGGTTTTGGCCTAAAAAACCTTCAAAGCCGGGCACAACTTATCAACGGGAAAATCCATATTTATTCTAAACCTTTGAGCGGGACCCTTACTACTATAAAAGTAAAGGTATCCTAAAACTAAAATTTATATATTTATCTATCTTTATGAAAAATTGGGCAAGATGAAGCTAATTAATCTCGCAATAGCTGATGATCACAAAATTTTCAGAAACGGTTTAAAAGCCACATTAGAGGACTGCGCCGATTTTAAATTAATTGTAGAGGCCTCTAATGGCAAAGAGCTGATCGGTCAGTTGGCTACGCACAAACCTGACGTGATCCTTATGGATATTAAAATGCCCGAAATGGACGGAATGCAAACCACTTCTTATATACATCAGCATTTTAAAGATATTAAGATCCTTGCGCTCTCCATGCATAACGAGGATAAGTATATCGTGGATATGATGAAGGCTGGTGCATCTGGTTATCTATTGAAAAACGCTGAGCCTGAGGAGATCATCGAAGCGATTTTGACCGTTTTTAACAAAGGGTTTTATTTTAACGAGCATCTCTCCGTAACACTTATAAAACAATTAGTAGGACCAAGCAATTATACCGACAATTCCGGTCAGCAGCAGGTGGACCTAAACGATAGAGAAATAGAAGTATTAAAATTGGTTTGTCAGGAAAACTCCAACCAGGAAATCGCCGATAAAATATTCCTTAGTGTGCGAACCGTTGAAGGCTACAGAGCCCGTCTTTTTGAAAAAACCGGATCTAAAAACCTGGTGGGCCTTGTAATATTTGCAATTAAAAAAGGAATTATTAATGTATAATTTTTGAATGCGGAGTGCGAAATGCCGATAGCGGAAGTTTTTGATTCCTTCATTCCGCAATTAACTTTCCGCATTACGTGTAATTCCGCATTCGGCATTCTGACTTCCGCATTTCAACCGTACCTTTGCACCATGGAAACCATCTCCTGGCAAGATTTTGAAAAAGTAGAATTACGTGCGGGCACAATACTGGATGCAATTGATTTCCCGGAAGCGCGTAAACCTTCTTATAAAGTAAAAGTGGATTTTGGCTCTTTTGGCATTAAATGGTCCAGTGCCCAGATCACTAAACACTATACGAAAGAAGAGTTAGTGGGCAGACAGATCATCGGCGTGATCAACTTCCCCAAAAAACAGATCGCTACATTTATGTCGGAATTCCTGCTTACAGGCTTTGCTGATGAGAACGGGGACATTGCATTGGCTTCAATTGAACAAAAAGTACCTAACGGCAGTAAATTAATATAATGCGCTATTATAACTTTGGAGACGATCAGTCGATCTCGCCCGATGATTTTTTTATGAATGAAGCACTGAGAGAAGCTAAATTGGCTTTGGCAGAAGATGAGATACCCATAGGCGCAGTGGTAGTTTGCAATGGGCAAATCATTGGCCGGGGGCATAACCTTACCGAGCGGTTGAACGATGTATCGGCACATGCTGAAATGCAGGCACTTACAGCTGCGGCTAACTTTATAGGAGGGAAGTATCTGAAGGGATGCACATTGTACGTTACCCTGGAACCGTGTGTGATGTGTGCCGGTGCAACCTACTGGTTCCAGCTAAGTAAAATTGTTTTTGGCGCTTATGATACCAAACTTGGTTTCGGCAGGCTCAACCAGAAAATAACCCATCCAAAAACAATTATTACCGGTGGTATCCGCGAAAATGAATGTGCTGAATTGGTGCGTTCGTTTTTTAAAAGCAAGAGATGATTTGGTCCATAGTCGATGGTCAATAGACCATAGCGAAAATTGATTTGATCATTTAAAATAAGATAGATACCATCGACTATTGACTATGGTCTATGGACAGCGAAGCTCGGCAAATAAGTCCATGGTCGATGGTCAATAGCCCATAGTGAAAATTGATTTGGTACGATCAATTATAATAAGATAGATACCATCGACGATTGACCATCGTCTATGGACAGCGAAGCTTAGAAAAACTTGACATTTATTAGAACAAAAGTTAACCACATACCTTTATATTTGTACCACTAAAGATCTTTAACCTTTTAAAAATAACTCATTATGGCATTCACATTACCGGCGTTAGCTTACGCCACTGATGCATTGGAACCTCACATTGATAAACTTACAATGGAGATCCACCACGGCAAACACCACCAGGCTTACGTTACCAATTTAAACAAGGCCCTTGAAGGAAAGCCGGAGGCCAATAACAGCATTGATGATATTATTAAAAATATCTCTAAATACCCTATGCCAGTTCGTAACAACGGTGGCGGGCACTTTAATCACTCCATGTTTTGGACCTTGCTTTCACCAAGCGGTGGCGGCGAGCCTTCTGGTGCTTTGGGTGATGCGATAAAAAGCACTTTCGGTTCATTTGCCGATTTTAAAACCAAGCTGTCTGATGCGGGTGCAACCCGTTTTGGTTCGGGTTGGGCCTGGCTTATTGTTACCCCTGATAAAAAGCTGGCAATTACGTCAACTCCAAACCAGGATAACCCTTTGATGGATATTGCAGAAGTTAAAGGCACCCCGGTTTTAGGGATTGATGTTTGGGAGCACGCCTATTATTTAAAATATCAAAACCGCCGCCCCGAATATCTGGCAGCTATCTGGAACGTGATCAATTGGAACCACGTTGCTGAGTTATATACAAAAGCAACTTCTTAAGCTTCCAATAAGATAAATGAACGGCAGGATTTAAATAGTTCTGCCGTTTTTTATTGGAAGCAATTTTGTAAGTTAAGGATCAGTTTTATCGCTGATGGTGCGATTCTTAAATTTGATGAAGCGGAAAGAAAATTTGTAAAATCAACTAACCTCTTTTAATGTTTACAATTATATGAAAGCCATTATTCTGGAGGCGGCTGATAAACCGCTGGTATTAAAAGAAATTGAAAAGCCCACATTGCAGGCTGGCGAAGCTTTAGTGAAAATAAAGGCCGCCGCACTTAACCGCCGTGATTACTGGATAACCATAGGTAAATATGCCGGGATAAAATACCCTTCTATCCTGGGTTCTGATGGTTCGGGGATTGTTGCCGAAGTTGGCAGCGAAGCTGATAAAGGGTGGCTCGATAAGGAAGTGATTATAAATCCCTGCCACAACTGGGGTGAACATTCAGAATATCAAAGCAGGGACTTTACGATTTTGGGTCTTCCTGAAGATGGGACTTTTGCTGAGTATGTTAAAGTTAAGACCGAATACCTTTATGCAAAGCCGGCACATTTAAGCTGGGAGCAGGCTGCGGCCTTGCCATTGGCTGGCATGACCACCTATCGGGCGTTGTTCACTAAGGGCAAGGCAAAAAAAGGCGACAAAGTATTGATAACAGGCGTTGGCGGCGGAACAGGTACTTTTACACTGCAATGGGCAATAGCTGCAGGTTGCCGGGTATTTGTCACCTCTGGTTCAGGCGAAAAAATTGAGCGGGCAAGACAAATGGGGGCTTCGGCAGGGGTAAATTACAAAGCTCAAGATTGGGCCGAGCAATTGAAATTAATGACGAGTGGATTTGATGTGATAGTCGACAGCGCTTTGGGTAACGGATTTGAAAAACTATTGGACATGGCGAACCCCGGAGGGCGCATCGTTTTTTTCGGGGGCACTGCGGGCAACATTCCACCACTTAACGGGCGCAAAATATTTTGGAAACAGTTGCAACTATTAGGAACAACTATGGGTTCGCCGGATGATTTTAAAGGGATGGTTGATTTTGTAAACGAGCACCAAATTGTCCCTGTAATTGATGAGGTATTTCCTTTGGCCGATGCCCAAAAAGCGGTGAATAAAATGGACAAATCTTCGCAGTTTGGTAAAATTATTCTCAAAACCTGACACTAATGCTTCAGTTAAAAATTGAAGCCATCAAATGGGAAACCGCTGATACGGCAACTTTCTTTCTTAATGAAATATCGGGCAAAAAAATAGTTTACAAAGCCGGACAGTTTATTACGCTGGTATTTACCCATCACGATGAAGAGATACGCAGGTCGTATTCGTTAAGTTCGTCGCCCGATGATGACTTACTGGCTATTACTATAAAACGCATGGAGAATGGTGAAATATCGCGTTTTATGCTCACCAAATTAAAACCAGGCGACCATTTGACAGCCGATGAACCCGCGGGAAGATTTACAATTACCTATTTTAAACCTCAAAAGGATATTGTTTTCTTTACTGCCGGTAGCGGTATTGCCCCTGTGTTTGCACAGCTAAAATATGTGCTTAATCGCCCTGGAAATAGCCATATTATCCTGATCTATAGTAGCCGCAATAGCGCTGCGATATTATTTAAAGAACAACTGGACGAGCTTGTCGCTGCACACCCGGAAAGATTAAAAGTAATCCACCTTTTAAGCAGCGAAGGAAAGAGGCTCAATAATATAATGGTCGAGCAATTGGTCCTTCAGAATATTCAATTCGATTTATGCAAGGCCGAGTTTTATTTATGCGGTCCCTTTGCCTACATGCGTATGATACGGCTAACTCTTTTATATATGGGTGTTGGTCCCGGTAAAATACGCAAGGAGAACTTTGTGATCGAAACCATTTCGGTAAGCGGTAATCTGATCAGTTATCCTCCCGGAAAGGTGAAAATCTACTTCAAAGACGATCTGTATGACATTGTTGTCGGCGAAAATCAATCCATCCTGCAGGCGGCATTACAAAACGATGTGCAATTGCCTTATAGCTGCCGGGCCGGTATATGTTCTGCCTGTACTGCTTTATGTAAAAGCGGCCGCGTAATAATGGCCGAGAACGATGTACTTACTGAAGACGATTTGGCAAAGGGTTGGATATTGACCTGCACCGGTCACCCGGTTTCCGATAATGTGGTTATTACGTTCGATGAATAATTTCTAATTTGTCATGCTGAGGAACGAAGCATCTAAAAAGATAAGCACGATGTAGAAGGTTCCTAACCACGTCCCAGAATGACAAAACAAACAATTCCGAAATCGAACTTTCGCATTCCGAAATCCCTAAATCTCCATCACTTCTTTTTTCTTTTTGCTCCTCATACGTTTGGGTACAAATTCCAGTATCTCGTTTTTCAATGCCTCGATCATGCGTCGCTTTAAAAAATTCTTTTGGATAACTATGCTTACTTCGCGCGCTGGTTCGGGTGATTTGAAATAACGTACACGGTCCAATTGTTTATCGCTTAACTCGGCTAACGCCAGTTCCGGCAAAATAGTGGCGCCATTGTTTTGGTCCACCATTCGTTTTAGGGTTTCTACGCTGCCGGTATTGTATTCAAAATGCAGAAAACTTTTTGTGGCCCTTCGCCGCTGGCAGATATTTAAAACCTGCTCGCGCATACAATGCCCCTCGTTTAGCACCCATATCTCTTCCATGTCAATATCATCGGGGACGATACTTTTCTTTTTGGATAGTTTGCTGTTCTTTGATACATAGGCAACGAAATTTTCATAGAAGACTGGTATCTCGGTCAGTGCGCTTTCACGCAGGGGAGTGGACAATATGCCGCAATCAAGTGTACCCAGCTTCAATTGCTGAACGATCTGTTCGGTGGTTTGCTCCCAAACGATCAGTTTTACCTGGGGATATTTTTGAACAAAGCCGGTGATTATTTTTGGCAGAATATAGGGAGAGACAGTGGGGATGATGCCCACTTTTAGTTCACCGGAAAGCTCTTTTTGCCTGTCCGTGATGATCTCTTTGATCTTTTCACTTTCAGCTAACATGATCCTGGCCTGCTCAATGATCTCAATCCCAATTTCGGTAGGAGTTACAGGCTGCTTGCTGCGGTCAAATATTTTAACGCCAAGCGTATCTTCCAGTTTTTGAACCTGCATGCTTAAGGTTGGCTGGGTTACAAAACATTTTTCAGCGGCTGATACAAAGCTCCGGTAAGTATCAACTGCCACAATATATTCAAGCTGGGTAATGGTCATATAGATTAAATCTATTCAAATATAATAATTATTGATTTTTTCTATTGAATTATTATTATGAAGTTTGATATGTAAAACCAATTGCTATGGGAACAAATAAAAAGAAACTGACTACGGCATCAGGTATACCGTATGTGGAGAATGAGAACACAATGACGGTTGGGCCACGCGGACCTATCCTGCTGCAGGATTTTATATTGCACGAAAAAATGGCGCATTTTAACCGTGAACGTATCCCCGAACGTGTAGTGCATGCAAAGGGTTCCGGCGCTTATGGGACATTTACTGTAACACATGATATTTCTAAATATACACGCGCAAAACTTTTTAATACTATTGGTAAGCAAACAAGGGTATTTCTGCGTTTTTCAACTGTTGGAGGCGAAAAAGGTTCAGCCGACACTGAACGCGATCCACGGGGATTTGCAATGAAATTTTATACCGAGGAGGGTAACTGGGACCTGGTAGGAAACAATACCCCGGTATTTTTTATAAAAGATCCTAAAAAGTTTGGCGATTTTATCCATACGCAAAAACGCGATCCATACACCAACTGCAAAAGCGCAACCATGATGTGGGATTTCTGGTCATTGAATCCTGAAAGTTTGCACCAGGTAACTATTTTGATGTCAGACCGGGGGACGCCTTATGGCTATCGTCACATGGATGGATTCGGAAGCCATACGTTTTCGATGATCAACGCAAAGAACGAAAGAGTTTGGGTGAAATTCCATTTCAAGACCGCGCAGGGTATTAAAAACTTTACCAATGAAGAGGCGGTTGAGATGAAGGGTAAAAACCCTGATTTTGCACAGCACGACTTGCTTACAGCCATTGATAACGGCGATTTTCCTAAATGGAATCTAAAAATACAGGTGATGACCGAAGATCAGGCAAAAACCTATCGGTGGAATCCTTTCGATCTGACTAAAGTATGGCCTCACGGTGATTTTCCGCTGATTGACATAGGTGTTTTGGAACTGAATGAGAACCCTGATAATTATTTTGCACATGTTGAACAAGCTGCTTTTGCTCCGGCGCACGTGGTGGACGGCATCAGCTATTCGCCCGATAAGATGTTGCAGGGACGTATTTTATCCTATCCTGATGCACACCGTTACCGCCTGGGAGCCAATTATGAGCAAATTCCTGTAAACAGATGTCCTTTTATGGTGAATAATTACGAACGGGACGGACATATGCGGGTGGACGGCAATAGCGGTAAAGCACCTAATTATTTCCCCAATAGTTTTGATGATATCGTAGCAGATGAAAGCTACAAAGGACAGGCATGGGACCTGGGCACTTCAATTGCAGATTGGTATGACCGCAACGTCGAAGGCGAAAACGACCATTACACTCAACCCGGGGACCTGTACAGATTGATGGATGACGAGCAAAAGCAACATCTTATACACAATATTGTTGGCGCGATGAGTGGCATCGATGGCCCTAAACGCGAGCTGATTACCAACCGACAGCTTTGTCACTGGTTCAGGGCTGATATAAACCTGGGTATGGCTGTAGCAAAAGGATTGGAACTTGATCTGAGCGAAACGATGAAGCAGATGCCACAGATGGTTTAGATTTGTCCATGGTCTATAGTTGATAGTCCATGGTAAAAAGCCCGTTCCTTTTTGAAGCAACTAACTATAGACCACTGTCAAGGTTCTTCTTATTTCGGACATAGTAAAAAGACCATTTTCGATCTACGAAAATGGTCTTTTATCTTTTAAAGTTATTGACAGTGGACTATTGACCATTGCCTATGGGTCTATTTTACTCTACCGTCACCGATTTCGCTAAATTTCTCGGTTGATCCACATTGCATCCACGCATGACGGCAATATGATAAGCCAATAGCTGCAAAGGTATGGTTGCCAGCAGTGGTACAAAGGCTTCGGCGGTTTGAGGGATCTCGATCACGTAATCGGCCATAGCTTTTACATCGGTGTCACCTTCGGTAACAATGGCAATAACGTGTCCGCCACGTGCTTTAACTTCCTGGATGTTGCTTATCACTTTCTCGTACGAGGAATGTTTGGTCGCTATAAACACCACCGGCATATCATCATCGATCAAAGCAATAGGGCCGTGTTTCATTTCGGCGGCTGGATAACCCTCGGCATGTATATAGGATATTTCCTTTAACTTTAAGGCTCCTTCAAGTGCCACGGGAAACGAACTCCCCCTTCCTAAGAATAAGCAATTGGTGGAATCTTTAAACTTTTCTGCTATTACCTTAACATGATCGTTTGCCAGGAGTGCTTTTTCAACCAGTTCCGGGATCTGATTCAGCTCTGTTAAATATTCTACCAGTTTGCTTTGCGTAATGGTTCCGCGCTGCTGCGCAATGTAAAAGGCAATAAGCGTAAGTACAGTAACCTGCGCAGTAAAAGCTTTAGTGGAGGCGACGCCGATTTCCGGTCCGGCGTGGGTATACACTCCGGCATGGGTGGTGCGTGGGATAGATGCACCTACTACGTTGCAAACGCCAAAAATAGTAGCGCCTTTCTCCTTGGCCAACTCAATTGCTGCCATCGTATCAGCAGTTTCTCCTGATTGCGAAATGGCTATTACGAGATCTTTTTCTGTAATGATAGGGTTACGGTACCTGAATTCAGAAGCATATTCCACCTCTACAGGAACGCGTGCATATTCCTCTATCAGGTATTCCCCAACCAAACCCGCATGCCACGAAGTTCCGCAGGCAATAATAATAATGCGGTCAACATTCTTTAGTTTTTCAGCATATTCCTTTATGCCGCCTAATTGAACCTTTCCCTGTTGCGGGTATATCCTTCCGCGCATACAATCGCGAATGGAGCGGGGTTGCTCATATATCTCCTTCAACATAAAATGGTCGTAGCCACCTTTTTCGAGCATTTCAAGTTTCAGGTCAAGCTCGTGTATATAAGGAGTTTGTACAGTATTATCGATATTTTTAATTAGCAGGTCATCGCGTCGTATGTAAGCTATTTCATTATCGTTTAAGTAGATCACATTTTTAGTATATTCTACAATTGGGGTGGCATCTGAGGCAACAAAATATTCGCCATGACCCACACCAACAACCAAAGGGCTGCCCTTGCGCGCTGCAATTAGCAGATCTGGTTCATCAGCGCTCATTATGACAATAGCATAGGCACCTATCACTTTGTTCAACGCTACCCTTACAGCCTCGCGCACATCCAAACCGGTTTCCTGTTGTATATCTTCAACAAGGTGGATAAGAACCTCGGTATCCGTATCACTCAGGAAAACGTGGCCTTTTGCTAATAAGGCCTCTTTAATAACTGAATAGTTTTCGATTATCCCATTATGAATAATGGTAAGCTTTCTATTTCCTGATGAATGCGGGTGGGAATTGCGGTCGCTTGGTATGCCGTGTGTTGCCCAACGGGTATGCCCCATGCCGATAGTGCCCTTTAGATTAACGTCTTTTACAAAATTTTCGAGGTCGCTTACCTTACCCGCTTTTTTATAAACTTTTAGTCCTTTATCAATTAACGCTATGCCAGCGCTATCATATCCGCGATATTCCAGACGATGTAACCCCTTGATAACGATAGGATAAGCATCCCTATAACCTATATAACCAACAATGCCGCACATAAATAGAAGTTTTTAAATTTAAGAAGTTCAAAAATACTTTACTGGGTGACAAAAGCAACATAAATAACAAATAATAGTTTTAATAATTGAAAAGGCCCCTGAAACAGAGGCCTTTTATTATTTATTTATCTTTGTATAAATTATATTCAGCTTGATGCGGTAAGGTGAGGTTTTGTCGGTGCCGACAATAATTGAACGACCAGCGGTCTGAGGCGTAGAAGCGATATCAACCGTCGATTTGTTAGTAGTATCAACTGTTGCAATATAGGTGCCGTAGTCAACTGTTTTACCCCCCATAAGGTCCTGCACATAAGCAGTAACAATGAAGTGGTAGTTTTTTAAAGTCGAATTATAATACCCTCCAAATATAGACGCTCCCATCGAGCGCGGGTCAGCGCCTGCATCCTGTAATTCTGCAGGCTGTAGCGCCAAATCGTTCCTGTACATTGTTATTTTGGGTTGTGCCTTAAAAGGTATAGTGCTGCCGGGTACTGGTGTAACCACTAATTCAGCCCTGTTTATTACAATATTGCTGCCTACCGTTTTAAGAATGTTTTTCAAATATGGAAAACTGATCTTCGCTTTTAAGCCGGCTAAGCCCTGCAGGTAAATAATATCTCTTGAAGTTCCGGTATTGCTAAGTTCAGTACTAACCGCGCTTGATGGTGTATGTATTATTTGCGCGGCATGTGCTGAAAGCGGTAGTGTTGTTGAGGTAGTATCTATGGTTGTGCCATTGGTAGTACGATAATAAACATTTACCGAATCTGTTAAATTAAACATAATAATGCCTCCGGCACCAGTTGTTCCGGTCTTATCAAGTGTAAGATATAATCCTTTAACAGTATTGTTGAAAATCGTATTTGATGCTAACTGTGCACTACTGGCATTAAATAAAATGTTATTGATAAAGGCTTTGCTTATCGGCACCCTTAACTGCGGCGGAACCGTTATAAGTGTATCAGGCTTTCCGGTTATGATATTATAAATCTTTATTTTTTGATGGGTATGCGCATTAAATGTGCGCGTCCCTAAGAGGCTTCCGGCATTATAGGCCCATTGTTTGTTATTGTAATAGTTAATGCCGGTTGGCCGCTCGCTTAACTGGAAAACATTTATTTTATAGTTGGAGGTAAGGGAGTCTCCATAAAAGCCATCAGCATATCTCAATACCAGCACTGCCGAATCAATAGTTATCGTTCCTGACGGAAGTGTAAAAGCAGCGCTGCCAGGCAAATTTAACAAAGCAGCAACGTTGGCTTCTGTTGTTCCCAATACAGGATCATTAAAATAACCCAGGGGAGTTTTGGTAAGCGCGGATGTGATTATTGAATCCTTATGAAGGCCATTGGCTGCCTCATAGGCAGTATTGGCTGCATCAGAAACCGTGTTTACAACAATTGTTGCTGTATCTATCAATGAACCATTTAGTTGCGTGGATGAATCCAAACTCAACCCTATCGTATCCTGGTTTTTACAGCTATTCAAAATAAAAAGACTTATTAACAGGGTCAATAAGTCTAATCGGAAAAATTTCATATATGATCTCAAAGCTTATGCAACATGTACCAATTCTTCGTTGGTAATTTCGTCGTAAAAATTGTAATAATTTTCGAAATCTGCGGTGGAATTAAACTCTAAAACCGATTTGTGGCTGTTTTTAACATTATTTAACACTTCATCGTCTATATTTTCGCTGCCCAACACTATTCCGTCCGAATATTGAATGGCACCTGCATATAGCGCTGAATTTGTGCCTGGCTGATATAGTTCGGTATGTTTTTCTGTCATATCGGTCATTACGGCCTTTCGTGCAAAATCAGGATTAAGCTGACCATCAAAATCATTTTCATAAACAGAGAAAATCACTTTTGAGTTTTTGAAGGTCGGATCATCTTTGTAAGTTGTTTTTAAATAAGCAGGCACCAATGAACTCATCCAGCCATGGCAATGGATGATATCAGGCGCCCAGCCTAATTTTTTTACGGTCTCTAATGCACCTTTGCAAAAGAAAATTGTTCGTTCGTCATTGTCAGCATAAAATTTGCCATCCTTGTCGCCAAACACATACTTACGCTGGAAATATTCTTCATTATCTAAAAAATACACCTGCATACGCGCTGCCGGGATTGATGCTACCTTAATGATCAAAGGATTATCATTATCATTAATGATGATATTCATACCCGATAAACGGATTACCTCATGGAGCCGATTCCTACGCTCATTAATATTCCCGAAACGTGGCATAAGGATACGGATCTCGTAACCTTTTTCCTGCATTGCCTGTGGCAGCTGGCGCGTGATTTCAGAAATTTTAGTGAGTTCGAGGAAAGGTGACATTTCATGAGTTATGAACAAAAGCTTAGATTTACCCATCTCTAATCAGGATTAAATTTATGTAAAGAAGTCAATAAAATTGAGTTTGCAAATATAAGCATTATCTTATGAATTATCAATGTATTCTGCAAGTTAGTTTTGGTAATTTTTAATCAATTGCACAACTTTGCCAGATTTTACAAATTTCCATTCTATTGAAAACTTTTACTACCCGGGAAAACCTCAGTGAATATTTAGAGCAATTGCGCGGAGAGGGCAAAACAATTGGTTTTGTGCCAACAATGGGCGCTTTGCACCAGGGACACTTGTCTTTATTGGCTCTTGCCCGGCAACATACCGACAAAGTGGTGTGCAGTATTTTTGTTAATCCAACCCAATTTAATGATCCTAAGGACCTCGATAAATATCCACGCCCGATAGCTTCCGATACTGAAAAACTGCTGCTGGCCGGCTGCGATGTGTTGTTTAATCCGGGTGTGAACGAAATGTATGCCCGCAATGAGCATTGGCATTTGGAAATTGGCGAACTGGAGCATTTACTGGAAGGAAAGTTCAGGCCGGGGCATTACCAGGGAGTTACCCAGGTAGTATACAAGCTATTTGATATTGTTAAGCCAGATATTGCTTTTTTTGGCCAAAAAGATTATCAGCAGTTTCTAATCATTCAAAAGATGGTTGATATGCTTCATCTTCCGGTTAAGCTGGTAATGTGCCCAATATTGCGCGAAGCGGATGGCCTGGCAATGAGTTCGAGGAATATTCATTTATCAGCTGATGACAGGCAGCATGCGCTTGTATTGTCAAAAACCCTCAATTGGCTGAAGCCAAACTTTGATACAAACAGCATTCCCATACTGGTACGCAAATGCGAAGAAATGATAAAAGCTGAACCGGGGGTGGACCTGGAATATTTTGAAATAGCCGATGGCGATAATTTGCGCCCCGCAAATCAAAACACAAAAAATATTGTTGCCCTTGTAGCGGCCAAGGTTGGGAAAACAAGATTGATTGATAACGTCAGTTTGCAGTAGTTAGTTTGCAGTTGGCAAATTATAAACAAAAACTGCCCACTGCAAACTGCATACAGCTAACTGAACTAATTACTAACTTTGCACTATGATTATTGAGGTATTAAAGTCCAAACTGCATCGCGCCAGGGTAACCCAGGCCGAATTAAATTATGTTGGCAGTATCACGATAGATGAGGATTTAATGGATGCTGCTAATATTATAGCGAACGAGAAGGTGCAGATTGTTAATAACAATAATGGCGCAAGGTTTGAAACCTACGTTATAAGAGGCGAACGGGGCAGCGGAACAATTTGCTTAAATGGAGCTACAGCGAGGCTTGCCCAGGTAGGTGATGTCGTGATCATTATGTCATACGCATACATGGAAATGGATGAGGCCCGGAATTATCAACCGATATTAGTATTCCCTGATATGGATAATAAACTAATAAAGTAGTATTGGCAATCAGGCCTTCCGGTTACTTATTCGCCGGATAAGCAGCAAGCCCCAACACCACATGCAAGCCAACGTCAACATTAAAGGTTTGCCGAAGCTTATAAGCCATACGCACCCTTATGTTTGATTGACGTACAAGTTCGTCCAGGAACTTCGAATCATCAATGTCAAGCACAATATTATTGCCTGCATTAGCTCCTATATCAGTTCGGGATGCTACCAATATTTCGTCGCCACCACCGCTTTTTGAAAGGTAAATTTTAACAGATTCCAGGTTGCCGATATTATAATCAGTGGGTTGTACTGCGATTAATTTGGCCGAAATAACGCGCACCATATTTATCTTATCCCCATTATTGCCGTTCTTACTAAAGTTTTGGTCGAAACTTGTAGCCATGCTTATTGCAGAGTATTCTTTATCGATTTTTGACGAAGCTGGTACAATAAGGGTAGTAGTGTAAGGGAAAGTTGATTTAACCATCGACTGGAACATTGCGCAACTGCCAACGGTCACGCAAAGAATAAACAACAGGGGTAAATGTCTTTTTCTCATATCGCTTATGGCGGTTTTCTTCTAT
>JANYAB010000775.1 GCA_025355225.1 Bacteroidota bacterium | reverse complement strand
CTCCTGGCTCCGGTTTTAGCTCTGTAAATCATATTGCTAGCAAGTTGCGCTCCCGCAGAGCCTGTTTCCCCTTCTGATTTACGGAAGCCGATTTAATAAATTTATTTGACTTTCCCACCAACCATTTTTGACCACATTACCTAAAGAAATTAACGAGTTAAGCGCCGTTGGAGCATCAACAGCATTTTCTTATATAATGTATAGCGAAACCATTATGCCTTCTATATTTTAGTACATACAGCCAGGCTACTTTATATTTATTTAGAACCTTAATTGGAAAGCTATCGCCAATTATTTTGGTACAAATGAAATAACAATCAGCATAATCCCACTGATAAACATTAAAAAGTATAAAAACATCCTTCTTTCGTTGAGCGCCCAGCCTTCCTTTAATATTAATTGTCTAAATGGCTCTGATAATAGCATACCGATGCAAGTAAAAAAAGCGAAACCTAATGCTAATTGAGCGCCGATACCCAAAGGTGACCCGGTTGCTTTTCCGGTAATGAATTTATAAAAATCACTGAGAAACAATATATTCCAAATAACAACAAGGGTAATACCGGCAGATGTCTTTATAGGAAAGCCGCCCTTTAACTGAGCGGCAAGAATCTCTTGCTTAATATCAGTCGATATTATATCCGTATTACTAAGAAATCCTGTCTGCCTGATTCGCGCTATCAATGCTTCCGGGCTACCAAAAGTCCAGAAAATAATTTTAGGATTATAATTTTCCACACGATGGTAAATCCTGATGCCCTGGCCCAATAAGGGAATAATAGTATATGGTTCAATAGCGATAATATCAGATGGATTAAAGGAAAAGCTACCAATAATTGAAGCGTTTAGTTTTAATTCATTTCTATTTACCAGCAGGGTTGCAAACGGCCATGTTGCATTTACCATCCCAATTCTGGCACCGCCCGTTTCTTTGAGCTCCTCAATTTTGTTTCCGATATACAGATTGTCCACAATATAAATCTATCAAAATAATCCGAAAACAATCTTACATAGCTTTTTAAGTCAATCCAGATATTTTTTTATTTCTATAAAGTATTGTATCTGAAAACTTTATGTTTTAACTTTATTCTAAACCAAATAAACCATGAGAAAAATTATCACCGGCATGGCCATAGCGGCCTGCTTTTTAGCTGCCTGTAAAGGTAATTCAGGTTCAGCTGCAAATGGAAGCGACAGTATCGCAACCGCGTTGAAAAGGAATAAACAAACTGCTTTAAACTCCGAGGCTGGATTTAATAATAAGAGTCCTGATGCCGTTTGCAAGGATTATGCACCTGATTTTGTTGATTATGGAAGCGGCGAATTTCCACCTGCAAAAAATATAGATTCTATCAAAGCAGACATGAAAAATTTCTTTGCAGCGTACCCCGACCTCAAAAATGAAAACCTTGTGGCTGTTGCCGACAGCAATTCAGTCATTGTAACCGGCAATTGGAGTGGCACTTTCACCGGTGAATATCAAAAGATAAAGCCAACCGGAAAATCATTCAAAATATTCGACGCCGACATATTTACATTTAATAAGGACGGAAAAATAGCAGCCCACAAATCGGTACAATCCATAACAGGTATTTTTTATCAGCTGGGTATTCCCATGCCTCAAAAAAAATAAACCGGGAAATAGAACATGTAGTAGAGACGCCCCGATAACTATCGGGGCGTCTCTACCTATTTTTATTGTACTGAAATTTCTTTTTCTTCCCTTATATCTCCCGATGAACTGCCGATCAGTAGTTGTAAATGGTCTTTTTCAACAGTAAAAGCTTTTTTGGCGGCGTCCCAATAGGCGAGTGATGAGGCCGGTAATTTAATACTCACCGTTTTAGTTTCCCCCGGATCGAGTGTTACCCGTTTAAACCCTTTCAATTCTTTATCCGGCCGGTCTACCTTTGATCCAAGGTGTTTTACATATAGTTGCACCACCTCGTCACCCGAACGGCTGCCGGTATTTTTTACATCCACACTAACAGTAACCTCTCCGGCCTTATTTATTTTAGCAGTGTTGGTCTTGAAATTTGAATATTCAAAAGTTGTATAGCTTAAGCCAAACCCAAATGGGTATAGCGGCTTACCTTTGAAATACATATAAGTGCGGCCGTGCCTGATGTTATAATCCATCATCGGCGGCAATTGCGACAGGGAGTCGGGCCAGGTTTGTACCACCTTCCCGCCGGGGTTGATGTCACCGAATAAAGCATCCGCCAGGGCATTCCCTTCTTCCTGTCCGCTGTGGGTGATGTGAATAATTGCCGGCACATTTTCCTGTGCCCAGTTAATGGTATAGGGGAAATTGCTGATTAATACTACTACGATATGTGGATTAACTTTGTATACTTTTTCAATAAGATCTTCTTGTGCCGGATCAAGGGATATGTTCTCGCGGTCAACAGCCTCTCTGCCTTCGCTTGGACCATCTACTTTCTTCCAGCCCAAATTACCCGTTGGGTTATTACCTACACAGATAATTACGGTTTCAGCACTTTTAGCCATAGAAACAGCCATGTCTGCGTTGGCGGTATGGCTCACTGCAACATTAGGGCCCAATTTGTTTTTAATTCCCTCCAAAGGACTGACTGCATAAGGAGGTGTGCCACTGTACCAATCCTGTAAAACCTCTGCCGACCGCGGCCCAACCACAGCTATTGATTTTACCTTATTTTTATCTAACGGCAATAAGCCGTTATTTTTTAACAAAACGATTGACTTTTGCGCGATCAGCCGAGCGAAATCACGGTTTTTTTGTGAAAGCCAGGGCTCCGGGCCTGTGCCTATAGAAGCATAGGGGACCATTTGAGGCGGATCAAGCTGTCCGAGTTTGATCATCACCCTGAACACGCCCCGCAATACATTATCAATGTCAGCTTCTGTTACCAGTTTCTTGTTTAATGCCTCCTGGGTGCCTGCTTTGTAATTATCCAAAAACTGGTTGATGCCGGCTTTTATACAAGCGGCAGCTGCATCAGCCGGATTGGTGTAATAGTGATGGGCCGAAACCAGCAACCGGTAAGCGCCGCCATCCGTGCAGATAATACCGTTTTGGCCCCATTCGGCAACTGTGATATTTCGGAGCATTGGGCTTACTGTTTGCGGTATCCCATTTACCCTGTTATATGAAGCCATATATGCCCTTGAACCACCTTCTGTGATGCCCATCCTAAAAGGAACAGAATAATACTCCCTGAAAAGACGCTCATCAAAATTGGACGATGAACTGTCACGGCTATTCTCGTTGCTGTTCGCTAAAAAATGTTTCATCAGGGCAGCGGTTGTCCAGTATTTTGGGTCGTTTCCCTGCAATCCTTTTACATAGGCAACTACCATGGTGCCATTGAAATAGGGGTCCTCGCCATAACACTCTTCTGTACGGCCCCATCTTGGATCGCGACCCAAATCAGCGTTGGGCGCCCTTACGACCAGACCGCCCTTATGATATTTTTCACTTTGGGCCATATACCTGGTTTCGAAGGCTTCGATAGCCGCTGCCTGCTGCAATAATTCAGGGTCCCAGGTTTCGGCCATACCTATCGATTGGGGAAAGGTGGTTGTAGGTACCGGCGTTTTACGACCCCAGCCACCGGGTAAACCCATTGCCAAACCATGCAAACCCTCCACATGACCGGTGCCTTTAACCCCGAGGCGCTCAATAGTAGGATTGGTGCCAAGGCAATTTACTTTTTCATCCAAAGTCATTAAGGAAAGTAAATTGGTGATTCTGTCCTCTGACGGCATATCGGGGTTTTGAAACGGGTATTTGTATTGGGCAAAAACAAAATGCGTTGCAAATGAAAAAATCAAGATTAGCAGATATTTGAATTTTGTTGATTGGTAATTGATCCGTTTCATATGAGCGTGAAGAAAGCTAAATTTATAACAAATGTTTTAATTCTG